>JAYTAJ010001178.1:0-2547 GCA_043737575.1 Myxococcales bacterium
CTCCGACGACGGCAAGCCGACCGCCACGGTGCTCCGCATCAAGGTGCGCCACGCCGACATCGAGACCTTCGTCGAGCGCTTCGCGAACCAGGTGACGCGCGCGGGCGTGTTCATCCCGACCCGCACGCCGAAGCCGGTCGGCACCGAGGTCCGCTTCGAGATCCGCCTCGCCGACGATCGACCGGTGCTGGTCGGTCAGGGCACGGTGCGCATCGCCCGCCCCCACGATCCGGCGCGGCCGCGCGTGGTCGCGGGCATGGCGGTCGAGCTGCAACGGGTCGGTCGCGACAGCCGCGACGTGCTGCTGAAGATGCTCGAGGTGCGCAAGCGCCGCGGCTTCGTCGACGGACCGGCCGGCATGCCGCTGCCGGGCGACGAGCCGACCGAGGACAGCACCAATAGCGAGACGACCGCGGTGCGCGCGATGCCGACCAAGCCCGCCGCCGTACCCGTACCCGTACCCGTACCCGTACCCGTATCCGTACCCGTATCCGTATCCGTACCCGTATCCGTACCCGTACCCGTACCCGTACCCGTACCCGTACCCGTGGCCGTACCCGTGGCCGTATCTGTATCCGTACCCGTACCCGTTCCCGTGGCCGTATCCGTTCCCGTTCCCGTTCCCGAGCCCGGTCCGCCGCCGCCGCCGCCGCCAAGCGCCCCCGCTCCCCTCGCCGCGGTCGCGCCTCGCACCCGCGCGCCGCTCGATCTCTCCGCGATCACCGCCGCGGCGCCGCGCAACGACGTGCTCGACGACGATCTGCTGTCGTGGGCCGAGGCCCAGGTGCCGCTCGAGGACGTCGTCGCCCGTGCCCGCGCCCTCGCCGGCAACGATCTCGACACCGAGCTCGCCGCGATCGTCGCCGCGCCGATGCCCGTGATCGATCGCGAGACCGCACGCGCCGCGATCGCCGCGCTGCACGGCGACGACCGCCCGCGCCGCGCCCGCCGCGAGCGCCTCGCGCCGCTGACCGACGCACCGACCAGCGCCGACCTCCCCACCGCCGCCGCGCCCGCGGTCTTCGACGACGGCGCCGCCACCGCCCTCGATCACGAGCGCCTCGCCGCCGAGGACGAGGCCCAGCGCGCCGCGGCCCGCGCCCGCGCCGAGCGCGCCACCCGCGAGCGCGCCCGCCGCGAGGCCAACGATCGCGCGCTGCACGATCGCAACGAGCGCGTCCGCCGCGAGACCGCCGAGCGCGAGCGCGAGCGCGCCCGCCGCGCGACCGCACCGCCGATCGGCGCACCCTCACCGCCGCCGCCGCGCGCGCCGATCGATCCGCTCGCCGATCTCGATCTCGACGAGCCGACCCCGCAACCGCCGCTGCGCGCCGCGCCGCGGCGACCGCCCGACGAGACCACCCGCAAGATCGACGCCGCCGCGCTCGCCGCCGAGGCCCTCGGCGCCGACGCCCTGCGCGCCAAGCTCACCGACGGCGGCGATCCCGATCTCCGCTTCCTCGACGCCCTCGCCCTCGACGAGCCCGGCCGCAACCGCGCCCGCCCGGTCCGCACCGCCGCCCACACCGTGCCGCGCGCCGCGATCCCGCGCGCCGCCGCCGTCGTCCCCGCCCGCACCCCACCCGGCCCGACCCGCCCCGCGCCGCCGGTCCCCGTCCCCAGCGAGGCTGTCGACATCGACCTCGACGACGATCACGAGATCGAGATCAGCATCGATCACGACGACTAGCGGTATCGTCGGCGCATGCCGCTGCGCCGCATCGTCGTCGGTGTCGACTTCACGCCCGCGTCGGAGATCGCGACCGCCCGCGCCACCGAGCTGGCCGAGACCCACGGCGCCGCGCTGGTCTTGGTCCACGCCGGCGCCGTCACCGACGCGCCCGACGTCCCGGCGTCGATGCAGGCCACCGTCGATGCCTACCTCGCGGTGCGGTCCGACACCCTCGCCTCCGATCGCGCGCGCCTCGACGCGCTCCAGGCCCGCCTCGCCGCCGCCGGCCTCGCCGTCTCCCACGTCGTCGTCGATCGCCACGCCGACGACGCGCTGGTCGAGACCGCGACCGAGGTCGGCGCCGACCTGGTGCTGACCGGCGCCCGCGAGCGGTCGAGCGCGCGGCGCTGGCTGCTCGGCTCGGTCGCCGAGAAGGTCGTGCGCGCCGCGCCGTGCAGCGTGCTGTGCGCGCGCGGCGGCGATCCCGATCGCGGGTTCTCGCGCATCGTCGTCGGCACCGACTTCTCCGACGGCGGCGACCGCGCCCTGGCCCGCGCCGTCGACGTCGCCGAGGCCGGCGCGACCATCGAGCTGGTCCACTGCTTCCAGCTCGGCCTGTGGGCCAACGCCGGCGCCCACGCGCCCGCGCTCGTCGACGAGTACCGCGAGCTCCGCGCCGAGCTCACTCGCGACGCCGAGGCCCGCGGCGCCGCCGCCCTCGCGCCCTTCGCCGACCGGCCGCTCGGGTTCCACTTCCAGCTCCGCGAGGACAACCCCCGCGACGCCCTGCGCGAGGTCGCCACCGCCACCCACGCCGACCTCATCGTCGTCGGCGGCTACGGCAAGCGCGGCCTCCAGCGCTGGCTCCTCGGCTC
>JAYTAJ010001179.1:0-5851 GCA_043737575.1 Myxococcales bacterium
CACGCATGCGGTTCGCACCGTCGCTCCTGATCGTGTCCGGGCTCGTGTCGATCGCCCACGCGGCGCCGAGCGAAACCACCGCGCCGCCATCGACGCCGACGGTGGGCCACGCCGCGCCGGTGATCGGCGGCAGCGCGGTGCCCGCGGGCAAGTGGCGCGACGTCGCCGCGGTGCTGTTCGGCGGTGAGCAGGGCTGCACCGGCGTGCTGATCGCGCCGACGGTGGTGATGACGGCGGGCCACTGCATCGACAGCGAGCTCGACGCGGTGCTGCTCGGCACCCACACGCTCGATCGGCCGAGCGAGGGCGAGACGATCAACGTCACGCGTCGGGTGGTCTATCCGCAAGACAAGTATGACGTCGCGATCCTGATCCTCGAGCGGCCGTCGACGATGCCGGTGCGGCGGCTCGCGACCGGCTGGATCCAGGATCAGATCGTCGACGGCGCGACCGTCGCGTTCGTCGGCTACGGCGCGGTCGATCGCGACGCCAACGACTACCTCCAGGAGATGCAGGAGGCGACCAGCACGATCACCGACGCCGGCTGCAGCAGCCGCGCGGGCTGCGATCCGTCGTGTCGCCCCGACGGCGAGATCGGCGCGGGCGGCGCGGGCATCGACACCTGCCCGGGGGACTCGGGCGGACCGATGTACCTGCTCACCGCCGACGGCGAGTTCCTCGCGGGCATCACGTCGCGCGGCTACGACGACAACCAGTTCCAGTGCTCCGAGGGCGGCATCTACACCCGGCCCGACAAGGACGAGATCGTCGCGTGGATCGAGACCGAGGCCGGGGTCGGGCTCGTCGACGGCCGCGGTCCGACGCCCGACACCCTGACGATCGCCCCCGGCACGACCCGCGCGGTCGCGCTCGACGCCAACGATCCGCGCGCGGGCGCGAGCCACCGCTGGGAGATCGTGACGCCGCCCGCGACCGGCACCGCGACCGTCGCCGCCGACGGCACGCTGACCGTGATCGCGCCGGCCGAGCTCGGCGCCGCGACCGTGGTGATCCGCGCCATCGACGCCGCCGACGCGTCGCGCTCGGCCCGGGTCCGCGTCGCGCTCGTCTACGCCGAGTCCGACGACGACGACGGCGGCTGCTGCTCGACCGGCACCGAGCGCTCGCCGCTGGGCGCGCTCGGGCTGGCGGCGGGCCTCGCGCTGGTCCTCGGCCGCCGCCGCCGCGGAGGTCGGACGTGAGCTGGCTGCGCTGCAGCGCGTGCAAGCGCGACCTCGACTACGGCGTGGCGCACTGGGTGTGCAGCGTGTCGACCTGCAACCGCCACAACACCAACTACAAGTTCTGTTCGGTGGCGTGCTGGGACAGCCACGTCGCCACCTTGCGCCACCGCGACGCCTGGGCGGTCGAGGCGCGGGCGCCGTCGCGCCAGGCGGCCGAGCGCGATCTGATCTCGACCGCCGAGCTGCGCCCACCGTCGCTGCCGCCGCGGCCAGCCGCGCCCGCGCCCGCGCCGATGGTGCGCTCGCCGTCGTCGTCGTCGGAGCCCGCCCGCCGCGTGATCGCGCCGCCGCCCGCCGCGCCCGCCGCGTCGGCGGTGACGCTCGAGCCGGCGTCCGACGACGACATCCTGATCGTCGTGTCGAAGCTGAAGAAGTACATCCGCGATCGCTCGGGGATGAACACGTCGGACTCGGTCGCCGAGGCGCTGTCCGGTCACGTGCGCGCGCTGTGCGACGACGCGATCCGCACCGCGGGCACCGACAACCGCCGCACCGTGCTCGATCGCGACGTCGCCAAGGTCCGACGTTAGCGAACGCTTGCCGCCGGCGCTGGCCGCGGCCCCGGCACGGCGCTGGCCGGCCACCGGCGCGCGTCGACGATCGCCGCAAGCTCGGCGTGATTCGCAGGGCGCGACCGGCACGGCGGTTGCGATGGCGACTCGCCATGAACGCAACCATCCGTCTCTGCACCGTCCTCCCCTTCCTCCTGATCGGCGCCAGCGCGTCGCACGTCGACGCGGCCACGCCGATCGATCGCATCGAGTTCGACGACGACGAGCTCGATCTCCTCGAGGGCTCGACCGCGCTCGTGTCCCTCGAGACCCGCAACGGCGCGTTCTGCAACGACGCCCAGCCCGGAGTGCCGTCCAACTGCGGCACCGCGGTGTCGCTGTCGTTCTCCGAGCTCAGCGAGGGCATCGATGCCTGCTTCCTCACGGCGAACGGCGGCTGTGTCGACACGATCTCCGTGGGCGTCGGCGGCCCGGTCGGGATCTTCGTCGAGTCGATCGACGACGGCGCCTCGACCGAGACGCTGCAGGTCCGCGGGCGCTTCAACAACTTCGATCGGACCACGTCGGTCGCGACGCTCCACATCGACGTCGTGGTCGCGCCGTTCCTGGTCGGGCCGTCGGCGCTGCGGCTGCGGCGCGGCGCGTCGGCGACGCTGGGGTTCGCGGCCCAGCACCCGATCGCGGGCGGCACCATCGACGTCGACTTCGACGACGTGCCGACCGGGCTGTCGGTGACGGCGCCGTCGTCGGTGCCGATCGGCGTCGACGAGATCGACGTGACGGTCGCGGCCGCGGCGACCTTGGCAGCCGGCTCGTACCTCATCGACGTCATCGCGTCGGTGTCGGGCCACGCCGATCAGGTCGAGCCGCTCGCGATCGAGGTCGTCGATCCGATCCACATGACCGCGGTGCGCGGCCCGGGCCAGCAGTTCGGCTTCAAGCTCGGCACCACGCCGTTGCGGATCAACGTCACGACCGTGCGCGAGCCCGGCGTCGGCGCGATCGCGTACTCGGTCCCGTCCCACAACCTGGAGCTCAACGTCGCGCTCCTGCCCAGCCCCGATGGCTCGACGGTGCGCCTGACCGTGACCCGCGGCGCGCTCGCCAGCCCCGGCCCGGCGACGATCCAGCTCCGCGGCACGACCGGCGGCGTGACGACCACGCTCGCCATCCCGGTCATCATCCTCTGACCGTGCGCGCGGCGGGCATCCGCGTTAGCTTCCGGCCATGCGTGCGCTCCCGCTGCTCATCGTCCTGTCCCTCGCCGCCTGCGCGGCGAGCTCCTCCAAGCTCGAGACCCGGCTGAGCGCGCTCGAGGCGGCTCAGGCCAAGAGCGACTTCGAGCTGCGGGCGGCGATCTCGCGCCTCGAGACCTCGCTCGAGACCTTGGCCGGATCGATCGGCCGCTTCACCGACCTGGCCGACAGCGACGACGACGTGCTCGGGCAGCTCGGCGAGGTCCAGGAGCGGCTGCGCGATCTCGAGCGCACCCAACCCGGCGCCAACCCGATCGCGGCGCGGCCGCGGCGGCTCGAGCCCCAGCCCGATCAGGTCTACGCGGTCGGGATCGCGGGCTCACCGGTGCGCGGCAAGCGCGACGCGCTCATCACCATCGTCCGCGCGGGTGAGTACGCGTGCCCGTACTGCGAGAAGGTGCGCGCGACGCTCGATCAGGTGATGACGGCGTATCCGGATCAGGTGCGGATCGTCTACCAGAACTTCGTCGTGCATCAGCCGCTGGCGTTCCCGGCGTCGTACGGCGCGTGCGCGGCGCAGAAGCAGGGCAAGTACTGGGAGATGGACAAGCTGCTGTGGGACAAGGCCTACGCCAACCGCGAGTTCGAGGCGGCGAAGATCGAGGACCTCGCGCTGTCGCTCGGCCTCGACATGAAGCGCTATCGCGCCGACGTCGCGGGCGCGTGCGTGAAGCAGATCGCCGACGAGATGGCGCAGCTCGCCAAGTTCGGGGTCGGCGCGACCCCGGTGTTCTTCATCAACGGCCGCTACCTCGCGGGGGCGCAGCCGCTGGCGGCGTTCCAGGTCGTCATCGACGAGGAGCTGGCCAAGGCCCAGGCCGCGGTGAAGAAGGGGACGAAGAAGGCGAAGTACTACGATCAGGTCGTGATCAAGAAGGGCCTCACCGCCCTCGCGCCGACGCCGTAGATGGCGATGGCGATGGCGGCGCGCTCGCGGCGGTGGTGGATCGATCGCGCCGCGCGGGTGGCGATCGGCCTGGTGCTGGTGTGGCTGTTGACACCGCTGGCCGCGGTCCGCCAGGGCGCGATCGACGCGATCATCCGCAACGACGCGCCACCCGGCCCGCCGCCGCGCCTGCCGCAACGTCCGGGAACCGGACTGTCGGCGTCGGCCCAGGTCCGGGTCGTGCTGATCGACGGCGCCGGCCTCGCGACCGCGCGCTCGATGCCGGCGTGGGACGCGCTGTGCGCCCGCGGCCTCGACCTGACGATCGACGTCGGCTTCCCGACGGTGTCGTTGCCGGTCCAGCTGGCGCTGTGGAGTGGCCGCACCCAGCAGCAGACCGGCGTGCTGTACCACTCGACCGGCACGCCGGTCGCGCCGCCCGCGATCGGCATCCCGGCCCAGGTGCCGGGCTCGATCGCGATCGCCGAGAGCCACGCGTACATCGTCCACTCGCTCGGCTTCGCGCAGACCCTGCCGCCGCAGAGCGGCAAGAAGCTGCCCGAGGGCTGGGCCGATCGCTGGGTCGCCGAGGCGACCGCCGCGGTCGCGAGCCCGGCGCGCCTGGTGTTCGTCCACGTCCTGCGGGTCGACACCGCCGGCCACAAGCACGGCCGCCGCTCCGACGCCTGGCGCGCCGCCGCGGCGTCGAGCGATGCGATCCTCGGCGCGCTGATCGCCGCGGCGCCCGACGCTCGCTGGCTGGTGCTGGCCGATCACGATCACCTCGCGACCGGCGGCCACGGCAGCGAGGACCGCGCGATCCGGATCGTCCGCGGCTGCCTGGCCGGTCCCGGGATCGCGCCGCGCCGCGGCGGGCCGATCCACGTCGTCGACGTCGCCCGCGCGCTGGCCGACTCGCTCGAGGTGCAGCTCGCGCCCGACGCCCGCGGCCGTCCGCTCGAGGCGGCGCTGGCCGCCACCGTCGACGACGACGACGTCCTGCCGCGGTTGCCGCGCGATCGGGTCGCGGTGGCGCTGGTGGTGCTGGTGCTCGGCGCGATCGCGACCGGCTGGGCCACCCGCGGTCGGCTGCGCGCGGCGCCGTGGTGGTGGCCGATCGCGATCGCGTCGCTGATGGTGCTGGCGACGCCGCCGTCGTTGTCGACGCCGATGATCTACAAGCTCCAGGGCCTGACGATGGCGAACGGCTTCGCGCCCGGGCTCGCGGTGCTGGCGATCGCGCTGACGCTCGAGGTGCGGCGCGGCTGGCGACGCGCGCTGGTCGCGCAGCTGGCGCTGCCGATCGCCGCAGCGGTCGCGTGCTGGATCGTCACCGGCGCGGCGCCGCTGTGGTGGGGCGAGGCGGTGTGTCCGGTCGTGCCGTTCTATACCGGCTGGCTGCCGCCGCTGACGATCATCGCGGCGACGGGGCTCGCGGTCGCTGGGCTTGTCGTTCTCGCCAGCGCCGTCCTGCCTGGGTTCGATCCATCGGCACCTGAGGAAACCAGCCGTAGCGACCGCGCAGCTCCTTGACCCGCGCTGGCTCGCGCGCCGCGAGGTCGTGCTGCTCGCGCGGATCGGTCGCGAGATCGTACAGCTCGGTGAGGTTGTCGCCCGGCCGCACCAGCAGCTTGTACGGCCACGCCAGCACCGCCCACTGATCCTGCTCGTTCATCACCAGCGTGCGATCGCGCCGCGTCAGCTCGGGCGGCGCGCCGAGCAGCGTCGGCGATAGATCGACGCCGTCGAGCGGCGCCATGCCGCTGGCGCCGAAGAGCGCGAGGAGCGTCGGCGCGAGATCGATCAGCGACACCGGCTCGTCGACGACCCGCGGCACCACGCCGGGCCCGCGGATCGCCAGCGGGATGTGGGTGAGCGCGTGGTAGACGACGAGGCCGTGGCGATCGGGCAGGCGTGGATCGTCGCCGAGGCTCTCGCCGTGATCGGAGAACA
>JAYTAJ010001180.1:0-2545 GCA_043737575.1 Myxococcales bacterium
GTGTTCGACGGCTACCTGCGCGTGTTCTGGGGCGCGGTGCGCGACGGCCCGACCTACGTCGACGACGGCCACGCGTTCCTGCGGAGCGAGCCGTGATCCCGGCGCCGCGGTCCGGCTTCCTCGGATCGATCCACGAGCGGGTGCGCTACGAGGACGGCCGCTGGCCGCTGTGGCGGTGGGATCGCAACCTGCGCTACCTGCTGAAGAGCGTCGTCCACCGCCGCACGCCGTGGACCGACGACGATCGGGTCGCGCTCGAGCGCGGCCGCGGCTACCTCGACGACGGCGCTTGGCGATCGGCGGCGCCGGTCGCGCTGCGGCTGGTGCTCGTGGGCGATCTGATGTGGATCCGCGACGGCTGGGCCGACGCGATCGCGCCGCGCTTGCAGGCCCGCATCGCGGCGGCCGATCTGGCGATCGCCAACCTCGAGACGCCGATCGTCCCCGAGCGTCGCGTGCCGCGCTGGGTCTACGAGACCTTGCACTACAACGCGCCGCCGGCCTTCGTCGCGCCGTGGACCCGGGCCCGCGCCGCGATCCTGTCGCTCTGCAACAACCACGCGCTCGATCAGGGCGAGGCCGGGCTCGCGCGTACCCGCGAGGTCGTCACCGCGCAGGGCCTCGGCGCGATCGGCGGGCTCGACGCGGGCGACGCGATCGCGGGCGCGACGATCGACGGCATGCGCATCGGCGTCACCGCGGTGACGTACGGCATCAACCATCCCGGCGTCGCCGCCGGCGTCCCGGTCGAGCGCTTCGGCGATCCGCGCCACCCGCCCGACTGGCCTCGCCTCGCCGCGCTGATCGCGGCGGTGCGCGCGCGGGGCCCCGACCTCGTCGTCCTGTGCGCGCACTGGGGCTTCGAGTACGAGCACTGGCCGGCCGCGGCGCAGCGCGCCGACGCGGTGCGCCTGGTCGGGCTCGGCGTCGACGTGATCGTCGGCAGCTCGCCCCACGTCTTGCAGCCGATCGAGCTGGTGTCGATCGACGGCGCCGATCCGGCGTGCCCGCTGCAAGCGACCCGCGGTGGCGCGCCGCGCTTCGGCGTGATCGCGTGGTCGCTCGGCAACTTCACGACGATCATGCCGACCCTCGCGTGTCACGTCGGCGCGCTGGTCGAGCTCGATCTCGACGCCGCGCTGCGGCCGTGCGCGATCCGCGCGATCCCGACCTTGTCGCGTCGCGGCCTCGGGCGCGGCTGGCTCGGCGCGGGCACCGTGCCGACCGATGCGCTGGCCACCGACGAGGCCCGCGCTGCCGAGCGCCACGCCCTCGCGATCCTCGGCCAGATCGCCGAAAGTCGCGCCCATGACTGACGAGCTCCGCACCATCCCGCAGCGCATGGCCGATCAAGTGCGCGAGCTGCTCCCCGCCGTCACGCTCGACCGCTACCAGCGCTTCCTCGATCACATGTTCCACTACACGCGCGGCAGCGGCGCGCGCCTCGACTGGGCCGCCGCGCACGCGGACGCCGAACCGCAGCGCGCGTACTTCGCGGCGCTCGCGCGCGACGAAGCCCACCACTACCGCCTCGCCGAGGCCGACCTCACCGCGTTCGGACGCACGCCGTCGCCGACGCCGCCGGCCGCGGTGATCGACTTCGACGCGCGCTGGCGGCAGTGGACCGCGTCGGGCTGGATCGGCGCGCTCTACGCGCTCGAGTCGGTCGCCGAGCACCTCGCCGCCGACACCCAGCGCCACCTCGGCCGCCTCGGGCTCGGCCGCGATCAGGCCCGCTTCGTCCTCGTGCATCTCACCGCCGACGTCGGCCACGGCGCGATGACCGCGGCGCAGCTCGACGCCGCGCTGGTCGCCGATCCGCACCAGGTGATGGCCGCCGCCCGCAGCGCCGCCGACTTCTGGGTCGGCCTGCACTTCGACGCGTTCACCTGATCGCGCCGTCGAGACGGGGACCTCGCCGAAAGGACGCAGGCGGATCGCGGAGCCGCAGCGAGATCGCGCCGGCCGCGACCGCGAAGCCGACGGATGCCCACAGACATCCGGTCAGGCCGACGGTCTGGAACAGGATCCCCGACAGCAGGGTCCCGACCAGGCGGCCACCCGCGTTGGCCATGTAGAAGAAGCCGACGTTGAGCGCGACCTTGTCGCCGTCGGAGTACGCCAGGATCAGGTACGAGTGGACCGACGAGTTGATCGCGAAGACGACGCCGAACGCCCCGAGCCCGCCGAGGATCACCGTCGAGGGCGCGACGTCCAGCGCGAGGCCGCTCGGCACCAGCGCCAGCGCCACCGCGAGCGCGACGGCCAAGATGACCGCGACCCGCGCGCCCGGCGCGACGCCGCCGGTCAGCGGCGCGAGCAAGGCCGGCGTGATCGACTGGATCACGCCGTAGCCGATCACCCAGAGCGCGAGGCACGACCCGACGGCCGTGAAGCCCCAGCCCAGCTCCGCGGACAGGAACACCGGGACCGCGACGACGAACCAGAGATCGCGCGCGCCGAACAGAAAGAAGCGCGCCGCCGACAGCACGTTGATGTCGCGGTGCTTCGACAAGAGGCCCGTGAACGCCGCCTTGGTCTTCGA
>JAYTAJ010001181.1:0-2545 GCA_043737575.1 Myxococcales bacterium
CTCACTCGCTCTCGGGCTCGACCAGGTCGGTGAACAGCGCGCGTATCTTGGCCGGCACCGGAACCGAGCGGAACACCGCGAGATCGACGACCGCGCAGACCACCTGGCCCTCGGCGCACACCACCGAGGTCGCGTCGTCGGTCGAGCCGCGCGACACCTGGTAGCGAAACGTGATCGACGACTCGCCGAGCCGCGCGATCGTCATCGTGATGACCGCGGTGTCGCCGAACTTGAGCGGCGCGCGGTAGTCGGCCTCGGCGCGCACCGCCGGGAAGCCGATGCGATCGCGATCGAGCAGCTCGACGTACGCGCGCGGTCCCATGCGGACCCGGAACAGCTCCTCGAAGGCGAGGTGGAAGTAGTGGAAGAACCGCGGGTAGTAGACGATGCCCGCGTGATCGACGTCGGAGAACCGCACCGGGGTCGAGAAGACGAAGGCCACGCGCGACGGTAGCAGCTTCAGCGGCCCTGCGCCTCGACGAGGCGGCGCAGCGCGGCGACGGTGGTGCCCGGCGCGCCGCGGGCCCACAGCTCGACCGCGGGCTCGCCGTCGACGCGCAGGTGACCGACCGGCACCTCCTGATCGTCGATGGCGACCAGCTCGCCCGCGGGCACCAGGCCATCGTCGCTGCGCAGCATCAGCGCCATGAGGTCGGCGTCGTCGGGCACGGTCAGCCGCACCGGCGGCGCCGCGATCACGACCACGCCGCCCTCGGCGATCTCGACCAGCCGGGCGACGTCATCGGCGCGCGCGCCGATCGTCGCGAGCCGGCCGCCATGGACCCGCACCACGCTCGAGGCGTGGACGCCGCACGGCTCGCAGCCCGCCGAGGCGACGCCCGCGGTCGCGCGCAGCGCGGCGACCCGCCGCAGCCCCGCCTCCCGCGCGTCCGGTCCCCGGACGATCGCGGTCGCGACCACCAGCTCGGCGCCGCGCCAGCGCCCGGGCGCGATCGGCCCGATCGCGCCGACCGCGTGATCGATCGCGGTGGCGACCTCGCCGCCGCGGACGCCGCGCGCCAGCCCGACCGAGATCGTCAGGCGATCCTGGGCTGGATCGAACCAGGTCGCGAACCAGCGCGGCGTGGCGATCGCGCCGTGGGCGGCGGCGATCACCCGCGTGACCTCGGCGGCGTCGACGGTGAGCTCGCCATGGACCGCGGCGCCGTCGAGGCCGCGGACCCCGGGCGGCAGCGCCACGCCGCGATCCAGCTCGAGCCACGCCAGCGCGGCGGCCGCGCCGTCGAGCGAGGCCCGGCACCCGACCGCGGCGCCGGTGCCGATGGTCGCGACGTCGGCGACGGTGACGCCGGGCGCCAGCTCGACCGCGCCGAGCTCGGCGAGCCGATCGCGATGGCGCAGCGCGACCACCTCGAGGCGCGCCACCATCTCGACCAGCGTCACGCCGCGGCCGTGGAGCCGCGTCGGATCGGCGGTGATCACCAGCTCGGCCTCGGCGTCGCCGCACGGCTCGCGCACCCGCACGCCCGCGATCCGCCCCAGCTCGATCAGGCGCTCGCCGGCCTCGACCGCGGTGGCGTGGCCGATCGCCACGAGCACCCGGCGCGCGGTCGGATCGATCCACTCGATCACCGGCGGCGCGGTGCCCGACGGCAGCGTCACGCGCATGCGATCGACCGCGGCGCGGATCGCGACGTCGTCGAGTCGGTCGCCGGTCAGCTCGAAGGTCGCGCGCTCGATCGCCGCGGTGCTGCGGACGTGGACCCCGCCCGGCACTCGCGCCAGCGCCGCCTCGATCGGCGCCACGATCGTCGCCGCGACCGTCGCCGGCAGCGCGCCCGGCGCGGCGATGGTGACGCGCAGGCTCGGCGCCGCCGCGGGCGCGGCGCGATCACACGCGACCAGCGCGCTCACCGCGATCACCACCGCCGCGCGGGTCACGACGCGCTGCGATGCTCGGGGTGCTCGTCGAGCCAGGCCTTCAGGCTCTCCGGCGTGATCTCGATGACGATCTCCTCGGCGGCGACCCGGGCCTGGCAGCCGAGCCGCGACTCGGGCCGCACCTCGAACGCCTTGTCCATGATGTCGTTCTCCTGATCGGAGATCTCGCCGAGCGACTCGGCGCCGCGCTCGACGTAGACGTGACAGGTCGAGCACGCGAGGTTGCCGCCGCAGGCGTGGCCGACCCGGGCGCCGCAGTGCTCGGCGACGTCGAGGATCGAGTCGCCGGGCTCGGCCTCGATCACGATCGGCTGCGAGCCCTTGCCGATCGGGTTCAGGAAGGTCACGCGGGTCACTTGCCGAGCTCCTGCTCGATGGTGTCGAGCCCCTTGCCCTGCATCGCCCGGGCGATCGCCAGGTTCATGCGGCGCTCGGCGAACGGCTTCGACGCGCGGTCGAGGCCCTCGATCGCGGCGCGGATCGCGAGGTAGTCGGTGCCGACCCGGACCGCCTCGAGCGTCGCGATCGCGGCGTCGGTCGCGACCCGGACGTCGTCGTCGAGGAGATGGGGATCGGCCACCATCGCGGCGCGGGTCGCGGCCAGGATGCGCTCGGCCTCGACCTGCTCGGTGCGCAGGTTGCG
>JAYTAJ010001182.1:0-5847 GCA_043737575.1 Myxococcales bacterium
TTCTTGCGTGCAGTTCATGCCCTTCGGCACGCAGCGGCCGCAGCTGGCGTTGCAGCAGTAGGTGCCCTTGCCGCAGGTGACGCCGCCGCAGGTGCCGCCGATGGCGAGGAGCTCGGCATCGTCGGTGGGGGCCTCGGTGGCGCAGTACTGCTGGGTGCAGCCGCCGCCGATCGGCGCGCAGATGCCGCAGCTCTCGTTGCAGCAGAAGGTGCCCTTGCCGCAGACGCGGTTGCCGCACTGGCCGCCTCCGACGGGCCCGATCGCGAGCTCGAGCGAGGGTGTGGCGCAGGTCGACGCCGCGGGCGCGGTCGGCGTGGCGGCGACGGGCGTGGACGCGGGGCGGCTGGTCTCGCATGCGGCGAGACCGGCCAGGAGAGCGATGCTGATGATCAGGTGCCTCATGATGTCCTCCAGGTGGGAGCGCATCGTACCGGCGATCGACCGTCACCGCGCATCGTAGAACGGCGCCCAGAAGTCGCACAGCGACGCGCGGATCCCGGTCGCGGTGGTGACTGGATCGGCGAGCACGATCACGGGATCGCTGGGGTCGTAGATCGGCCACGCCGGCGTGCCGCCGGGATCGCCGGTGCGCGCGAAGCGGGTCCAGTAGCCCTGCATCGCGGCGGTGAGGCGGAGATCGATCGCGGTCGGCTGGTAGGGCTGACCGTTGACCACGATGCTGTCGAAGGTTCCGAACACGTACGGGATCTCGATCCCGTGGACGGCGCCGAGGGCGGTGGCGCGGTGGGTGAAGAAGTAGCGGTACACCGCGGCGGCCTGGCCGGCGTCGGCGTGGCGCGCGATCTGTCGCGACGGACACACGAAGCGGCTGTCGGTGGTGACCTGGACGTACGCGGCGCGCGGGGTCGGCGTCGGCGGGTAGTGCGCGAGGACCTGATCGGCGAGCGCGCCGTACTGCGTGCGGACCAGCGCCTCGTACTGCGGCGTGGTCAAGGACGGCGGGACGTCGCGCGCGGTCTCGTCGGCGTTGGCGCCGATCGCGATCGGCATCGCGTGGTGGCGGCCGGCGAGGATCGCGGCCTCGGGCTGCTCGACGATGACGACGCCGTCGATCACCGGGCCGAAGGTCGCGCCCTCGAGCGCGCCGACCGGCGCCGCGGCGGCGCGGGTGATGGCCTCGGCGGTGGCCGCGCGCAGGCACCCGACGCGATCGGGGCCGCAGCCGAGCGCGGTGACGACGGCGTCGGCCACCGCCTGACCTTCGGCGCGGTCGTCGACGAACTTGCACGCACCGCTCTGGATCAGCGCGCGGTGGAACAGGCCCGCCGACCCCGGCGTCGTGAGCAGCGTGCAGGTGTTGCGGCCGCCGGCCGACTCGCCGAACACCATCACGGTCGCGGGATCGCCGCCGAATGCGGCGATGTTGTCGCGGACCCAGCGCAGCGCGGCGTGCTGATCGAGGATGCCGTAGTTGCCGACGCTGGCGCCGTCGGCGAGCGTGGCCTCGGCGAGGAAGCCGAGCTGCGCGAGGCGGTAGTTGATCGTCACGACCACGACGTCGCCGAGCTCGGCGAGGCGGCGGCCGTCGTAGATCGGATAGGTCGCCGAGCCGACGGCGTTGCCGCCGCCGTGGATCCACAGCATCACGGGCCGCGGGGTGGCGCTGGCCGCCGCGGGCGCCCAGACGTTGAGGTGCAGGCAGTCCTCGGCGCCGACGAACCCGCCGTCGGCGTCGAGCTGCGGACACGCGGGCCCGAGCTGGGTCGCGTCGAGCTCGGCGGTCGCGCAGGTCGGCGGCGCCGGGGCACGGAGGCGCAGCTCGCCGATCGGCGGCGCCGCGTAGGGCACGCGCTGGTAGGCCCAGGTCGCGCCGTCGATCGCGCCGCGGACGACGCCGCTGGTGGTCGCGACCCGCTCGGCGGCGACGCCCGGGGTGCTGGTACACGACGGCGCGGGCGGCGCATCGACGGCGGCGACGTCGTCACCGCCGCACGCCGCCAAGCCCGCGAGGACGATCGCGAAGCGCAGGTCTCTGATCATGCCCGAGACGACAGCAAGCGGTGTGCCCCGCGATCGGGGCGTCGAGGTCCCACCGGGTCGGACCGACGTCACCATCGCGGGACCTGCACGCCCCGGTCGCTGTGGCCGATCACCACGCCTTGCCCATGCGGCTGCAGGCGATCACCACACCGTCGGGCAACACCACGTCGACCGCCACACGCGATCACCGCGCCGCCGTCGTCTACGATCACGAAGTAGGTGCCGTCGGCGATCAGCACCGGATCGAGCAGCGCGACGTGGGCGACGAAGCTCGGCACCTGGGCCGAACCATAGAACCCCTCGGATAGCTGCCGCGCCGACGCGATCATCACCGCCTCGATCGCCGCGCGGTCGGCGACGGTCGCGATCCGCAGCATCAGTACGGCTCGCCCTCGCCGAGGACGACGAAGCCGCTCGGACCGTGGCCGTAGCGGGTGTCCTGGTAGTCGTCTGTCACGGTCCGCCGGTGAGCGCGTCGACGTCGGCGAGGCACGCGGCGTCGAACAGGATCGCGTCGCCCGACGTCACGTACTGCTGCGCGAACGCGGCCATGTCGCCCGCGCCCTCGTTCAGGTAGTACATGACGCACGCGTCGTTGGTGCAGTGGGCGCCGTGGGCCGCGTCGTGGTGCGCGCTGGTGGTCGCGACGCCGTTGGCGACCAGGCCGATCGCGTGGCCGAGCTCGTGGACCAGGGTCGACTGCTCGACGAACTTCTCGACGTTGGGGACGACGCCGCCGGTGCCGGCGATGACGTCCTTGAACATCGCGACCACGCCGGTCGAGCCGATCGACACCGCGAGCACGTTGGGCCGCGGCCCGCTGCCGTCGGTGAAGAGGCCGCTGACCCACACGACATAATAGGTGTAGACGTTGCCGGCGCTGCGCTGATCGCGGTGGTCGGCGGCGATCGCCAGCAGGTCGTCGCCGGTCAGCTCCTCGTCGGCGATCGCGCCGAGGTCCTGCATGGCCGCGGTGGTGGTCGGCAGCGTGACGGTCTTGCCGCCGGCGAAGATCCGGCCGAGGTTGGCGGTGCTGATCGCGAAGGCGTCGCCGAACCCGATGATCGGGCCGGTGTACGGCGCCTGGCCGGTCTCGTAGTCGATCTCGACCCGGACCTCGGTGATCGCGGGGTCGAACACGCCGGGCGGATCGTCGTCGTCGTCGCCGCCGCCGCCGTCACCGCCACACCCGCTCACGATCACCACCAGCAAGCTCGTCAGGAGGAAGCGCATCCAGGAGCGTAGCGCGCCTGGTAGATTGCGGGCGTGGCGCGTCCGTTTCTCCCCCCCGGCCCGAGCGCGCCGAGCGCGGTGCAGCTCCTCCACTTCACCCAGCGGCCGCTCGCGTGGCTCGAGGACTGCGCGCGTCGGTACGGCGATCCGTTCACGGTGCGGCTGCCCGGGCTCGGCGCCTTCGTGATGATCGCTGCGCCCGAGCTGATCAAGCAGGTGTTCACCGGCGACGACGACGTGCTCCACGCCGGCAAGGCCAACGCGATGCTCGAGCCGATGGTGGGCCGGCACTCGGTGCTGCTGCTCGACGGGGCGCCCCACCTGCGGCAGCGCCGCCTGTTGTCGCCGCCGCTGCGCGGCGATCGCATGGCCGCCTACGCGCCGCTGATGGCGGAGATCACGGCGGCGACCCTGGCCCGCATGCCGCGCGGCACGCCGTTCGCGCTGCACGATCACCTGCAGTCGATCACGCTCGACGTGATCCTGCGCGCGGTGTTCGGCCTCGAGGCCGGCGCCGGTCTGACCGAGCTGCGCGCGCTCCTGGTCGTGATGCTCGAGCCGCCGCCCGCGCTGATGGCGTTCTTGCCGGTCCAGTACCTCGACTTTCCCGGCAGCCCGTACCGCACGTTCCTGCGGCGGCGCGACGCGGTCGATCGCGCGCTGCGGGCGATCTTGCGCGCGCGCCGGGCGGCGCCGGAGCCGGGCCGCACCGACATCCTGTCGCTCCTGGTCGCGGCGCGCGATGACCACGGCGTCGCGATGACCGAGGACGAGCTGCGCGACGAGCTGATGACGATGCTGATCGCCGGCCACGAGACCACCGCGACCGCGCTGTCGTGGACGTTCGCGTGTCTGCTCGAGCATCCCGAGGTCCTGGCCCGCGTCGTCGCCGAGCTCGACGGTGCGCGCACCGCCAGCGGCGAGCTCGACGTCGCGGCGCTGGCGCGGCTCGAGTACCTCGACGCGGTGATCAAGGAGACGCTGCGGCTGCGGCCGATCCTCCCCGACGTCGTCCGCAAGGTCCAGGCGCCGATGGAGCTGGCGGGCTACGCGATCCCGACCGGGGTCAGCCTCGCGCCGTGCATCCACCTCGCCCATCGTCGCGCCACCAGCTTCCCCGAGCCGAGGCGGTTTCGCCCCGAGCGGTTCGTCGGCGCCAAGCTCGATCCGTACACCTGGCTGCCGTTCGGCGGCGGCATCCGCCGCTGCCTGGGCATGGCGTTCGCGCTCCACGAGATGAAGATCGTCCTCGGCGTGATCCTGTCGCGGGCGCAGCTGCGGCTGGCGAAGCCGGGGCCGGTCGCGGTGGTGCGGCGATCGATCACGCTGGCGCCCGCGGGCGGCACCCGGGTGGTGCTCGCGTAAGAGCGCTCTTCAACTGGCAGTGTCGGTCCGCGGTGCAAGCGCCCGCGTATCTCGACTGAGTTACACTCGCAGCCATCGCGACGACAGAGCAAGACACGCTCCCGGCGGTGAGCGCGCGCGGGGCCGATCCGGTGCGCGGCGACGCGATCGATCGCTACGTCGTGCTCGACGTGATCGGCCGCGGCGGCATGGGCGTGGTCGTCAGCGCCTACGATCCCGAGCTCGATCGCCGGGTCGCGGTGAAGCTGTTCGCGGCGCGGCGCGACGGCGTCGACGCCAGCGAGGGCCAGCTGCGCCTGGTGCGCGAGGCCCAGGCGATGGCGCGGCTGTCACACCCGAACGTCGTGCCGGTCTACGACGCCGGGACCTACGCGGGCGGCGTGTTCGTCGCGATGGAGCTGATCGACGGCACGACGCTCGGCGCGTGGAGTAAGGACGCGGCGCGGACGTGGCACGAGCTGCTCGCGGCGTACCTGCTCGCGGGTCAGGGCCTGGCGGCGGCCCATGCGGCGGGGCTGGTGCATCGCGACTTCAAGCCCGACAACGTGCTGATCGCCAAGACCGGCGCGGTGAAGGTCACCGACTTCGGGCTGGTGACGATCCGCGGCGACGGCGCGCAGCCGCGCTCGGTCGCCGAGATCCCGACGCAGGACGCGACCGATCTGACGCGGACCGGCGCGATCATGGGCACGCCGCGCTACATGGCACCCGAGCAGTTCGCCGACGGCGACCTCGACGCGCGCACCGATCAGTTCAGCTTCTGCGCGTCGCTGTACGAGGCGCTGTGGCGGCATCCGCCCTTCGCGGGCGCGACCTTCGCGGCGATCGCGGCGGCGGTGATCGACGGTGATCTGCGCGAGGTCGAGCCGGCGAGCCCGATCCCGACGCCGGTCCGCGACGCGATCGTGCGCGGCCTCGCGGTGGCGCCGCGCGAGCGTCACCCGACGATGGAGGCGCTGCTCGCCGCGCTGACGGTGCGGCCGCGGTCGCGATGGCGGCTGGCGATCGTCGCGGTCGCCGCGATCGCGATCGCGGGTGGCGGGGTCGCGGTGGCAGCGCGGCCCGACCCGGTCGACGCCTGTCCGCTCGGCGACACCAGCCTCGACGGCGCCTGGACCGAGGCGCGCCGCGCCGCGATCGCGCGGGGCTTCGCCGCGACCGGCCGATCGTACGCGCACCGCAGCGCCGCCGACGCGATCGCCGGACTCGACGGGTACCTCGCGAGCTGGGCCGAGGCCCGCCGCGACG
>JAYTAJ010001183.1:0-2544 GCA_043737575.1 Myxococcales bacterium
CACGATCGCGACCCTGGCGCGCACGCAGTTCGATCGCGACGGCGGCGGGCCGATCGAGATCGCCGTCCGCTACCTCGATGGCTTCGGCCGCGCGTTGCAGGAGAAGACGCGCGTCGAGCCGGGGCTCGCGATCGCCCGCGCCGCCGACGGCGAGATCATCGTCGACGAGCAGGGCCCCGTTCTGGCGTGGACCGACGAGCGCTGGCGCGTGTCCGGACACGTCGTCTACGACGCCAAGGGCCAGCCCGGTCGCGTGTTCGAGCCGTACTTCTCGAGCGCTGCCGGCTACGAGAGCGACGCCGTCCTGCAGCGCTTCGGCGTGTCGACCCTCACGCGCTACGACGCCGCCGGGCGCGTGATGCGCGTCGACCTGCCCAACGGCACGTTCGCCACCACCGCGTACGCGGCGTGGGCCAGCGAGCAGGCCTCGCCCGGCGACAACGTCCTCGACTCCACCTATCGGTTGTTGCGCGCGGGCCGCCCCGCGGATGATCCCGAGCGCGCCGCATACGAGCACGCTGTCACCCACGCTGGCACCACGACGCGCGCGATCGTCGACGCGCGCGGCCAGGTGTGCGCGACCCTGGCGCGCGGCGATGTCACGACTGACGAGCGCCGCACCCGCACGATCGTCGACGCCAGCAGCCACATTGTCGCGCAGATCGATCCGCGCGGGCTCACCGCGTTCACGTACACGCGCGACCTGCGCGGGCGCCCGCTCTTCGCAGCCAGCGTCGATGCCGGCACCACCTGGTCCTTGCCCGACGCGTTCGACCGTGCCGCCCTCGCGTGGGACGCCCGCGGCGTCGCGATCGAGCGCCGTTTCGACCACGCCGATCGACCGACGCAGGTCCACGTGCGTGGCGGTGATGCGCTGCTCGATCACACGGTCGAGACGATCACCTACGGCGACGAGGATCCCGACCGCCTCGCCGCGCGCGCCGCCAACACGCTCGGCCGCGCGGTCCGGATCCGCGACGCGGCCGGCGAGGTGCGCACGCTGCGCTACCTGCCGAGCGGCGCACCGCTCGCCACCGCGCGGCGCCTCCGGGTCGCCCTCGACGACACACCCGACTGGCGCAGCGCGGTCGCGCTCGACGACGAGTCGCTGTCGCAGGCGCAGCGCTATGACGCGATCGGCCGCGTCGTCGCCGAGACCTTCGTCGATGGCACCTCGCGAACGCTCGCGTATCACCCCGGAGGCGCCCTCGCGCGCGTCGGCGTCACCACGCCCGACGGCGCGCTCGTCGACACGCCCATCGTCGCCGACGCCCACCGCGACGCCCACGGCCGCCCCGCCGCGCTCGCGCTCGGCAACGGCACCACCGTCACCTGGGGCTACGATCGCGAGACCGGTCGGCTCACCGCGCAGGACGCCGCGCGCGACGGCCGCCGCCTCCAGGGGCTGCGCTTCACGTTCGATCCCGACGGCCGCATCGTGCGCGCGTGGGACCTCGCCCACGACGGCCCCGCCGCGCTCATCGCCGCCGCCGTCAGCGCCCGCCGCGACTTCGCCTACGACGCCCATGGCCGACTCGTGCGCGCGACTGGCCGCATCCATCAGGCGCTCCTGCCTCACGACTACATCCCCGGCACCGCGGGCACCATCAGCGGCACGCGTCACCTGTCTCTCGACAACGGCGCCGCGCTCGAGCGCTTCACGCAACAGTTCACCTACGATCCGTCCGGCAATCTCACGCGGCTCCAGCACAGCGGCGCCACGCACAGCTGGGCCACCGACTTCTGGATCGCACCCGACTCCAACCGCTCACTCGCCGCGCTCGGTCCCGACGGTGTCCCGATCTCCGATCCCGCCGCCCACTTCGACGCCGCTGGCCACACGGTCCGCCTCGCGCACCTGCGCTCGCTGGCCTGGAGCTGGCGCGGCTGCCTCTCCCGCGCGATCACCATCGCGCGCGCCGACGGCCCCGTCGACGACGGCGAGGCCTACAGCTACGGCGCCGATCGTCTGCGCGTGCGCAAGCTCGCTACCCGACTCCTCGTCGGCGGCGACGCCCCCGTCATCGAGACCCGCGAGGTCGTCTACCTCGGCGACCAGCAGCGTCTCCGCGTCCGCCGCGGCGCCACGCTCGTCCTCGAGTGCTGGACCACCCACGTCTCCGACGGAGACCGTCGCGTCGCCACGATCGATCGCCACGTCGTCGACACGCTCGGTCACGAGGTCGACGCCATCGGTCCCGCCCGCGTGCGCTACCACCTGACCACGCCGCAGGGCTCGACCGCCCTCGAGCTCGACGAGGCCGGCCTCCTTCTCTCCTACGAGGAGTACTTGCCTCACGGCGGCACCGCCTTCCTCGCTGGCGACGACGCCCGCGAGGTCGCCCGCCGCGACGTCCGCTACGCCGGCCAGGAGCGCGACCGCGCCACCGGCCTCCACGCCTATCCGCTGCGCTACTTCGCGCCCTGGCTCGGCCGCTGGCTGTCGCCCGATCCCATCGGCCCCGAGGACGATCTCAACCTCTACCAGTTCGTCGGTGGCGATCCGATCGGCAAGGTCGACCCGCGCGGCACCGACAGCAAGTG
>JAYTAJ010001184.1:0-2544 GCA_043737575.1 Myxococcales bacterium
GAGGACTGGGATCGCATGCTCGACACCCACGTGAAGGGCGCGTTCCTCGCGTCGCAGGCCGTGCTGCGCACCATGATCAAGCAGCGCTACGGCCGCATCCTCAACGTCAGCTCCCTCGCCGGCGTGAAGATGCTCGAGGCCCCGGTCCACTACTCGACCGCGAAGGCCGCGCTCAAGGGCTTCACCGAGTCACTCGCGAAGGAGATCGCGCGCTACGGCATCACCGTGAACTGCGTCGCGCCCGGCGTCCTCGACACCGGCGTCAGCGACCACCTGCCACCGGCGCGCCGCGACGAATACCTCCGCCACTGCGCCCTCCGCCGGGTCGGCCGCCTCGACGAGGTCGCCGACGTCGTCGCCTTCCTCGCCTCCGAGCGCAACAGCTACATGAACGGCGCCACCGTCATCCTCGACGGCGGCGTCTGATCACGCGCGGCCCTTGACACGCCCAGGTCTCATGTAACAATCTGTTACATGCGATGCCTGGCCCCTCGAGCGCTGCGGAGGCCCTGCCCTGGATCCAGGACGCGATCGCCGCGAACCGCTACATCGTCGACGCCCACTTCACCAAGCGAGCGAAGCTCCGGAGCTTCAGCGTCTTCGACGCCAGGAAGATCATCGCGACCGCGCTGTCGTGCGAGCGGTATCTGGACGGCACGCCACTTGCGCGTGGTACCTGCTGGCGCGTCACCGGGACCGCGCTCGATGGCTCCGTCGCCCGGCTCGGTGTCGAGGCCTACAAGGACCATCTCGGCAAGCAGATCATCCTCATCACCATCATGGACGGCTAGGTGACCATGCGAACGTCTACCCCCATTCGCTGTTCCGTCTGTGGCAAGGGCAAGCTGCTCCACCGCGTCATCGAGCACGACGTCGGTGATCTGCTGGAGATGAGGAAGGTCGTCGTCAGCAACCTGCCCGCGCGGGTCTGCTCCAAGTGCGGCAGCGTGAGCTTGTACGGCAACATCCTCGAGCAGGTCGCCGCGCAGCTCGCGGCCGATCTCTTGCGTCAGTCGGAGATCTTCCCGTTCGAGGCGCGGTTCCTGCGCAAGCTCGTCGGCGACACGCAGGAACAGCTCGCGAACCGCCTCGGGGTCGCGCGCGCCACCGTCAACCGCTGGGAGAACGGCGAGGCGCCGTCGCGAGGACCGGACGCCTACGCCATCCGGTCCCACGTGTTCTTTCGTCTGCGCGGATCGAGCAAGGCGATCGAAGCTGCAGCGTCGGCGTTCGTCGACGCCAAGCCACCCGCGCGCAAGAAGGCGAGGAGCTACAAGATCGAGGGCGCGTCACTGCAGCGCGCGCACTGAGGGCGCGGCGTGGGCCCGCGCGGCCCAGGCGGCGGCGCCGAGGTTGGCGACGGCGAGGGCGAGGAGGAAGGTGGCGGCGGCGTCGAGGGGACGGCCGAACCAGCGGTCGGTGACCGCGAGCATGACGGCGACGGCGGCGACCCGGGCGAGCTCGACGGTGAGGTAGCGCGGCGAGCGCTCGAAGAACTCGCCGCTGGCGACGGTGCCTGCGATGACGAAGGCGAGCGCGGCGAGGTTGGCGGCGACGCTGGCGTCGGTGAGCGTGACGGCGAGGTACCAGAGCGTGGCGCCGAGGGTCGCGAGCTGCAGGCCGCCGATCACGAACAGCCCGGGCGGCGCGGCAGGACGATACGGCGCGATCGGCGCGAGCGGACGCGCGGCGACGTCGCGCGGTCGCCAGCCGGCGGGCATGAACCACACCCGCAGCTTGTCGCGCCAGCGCCGGGTCGCGCGGGCGTCGTCGGCGACGAGGCCGAGGTGGTGGAACGCGACGACCAGCGGCCGGAAGCTGCGCGGCGGCGTGGTGGTGCCGAACCGCGCGGGCAGGTCGGCGCGCTCGGCGGCGAAGGTGCCGAACAGCCGGTCCCACACGATCAAGACGAAGCCGTAGTTCTTGCCGAGGTAGGCCGGGTGGGTGCCGTGATGGACCCGATGGTGCGACGGCGTCGCCAGGATCCACTCGAGCGGCCCGAGCCGCCCGACGTTGCGGGTGTGGACCGCGAAGCCCCAGGTGTCTTTCACGATCCATCCGAGCGCGGCGGCGGGCAGCGGCAGGCCGAGCACCACCGGCGCGACGAGGATGAGGTACGCGCCCGACACGATGTTGACGATCGGCTCGGCCATCGAGCTGCGACCGCCGGTCGTCATCGTGAACTCGTCGCTCGAGTGATGCACCGCGTGGACGGCCCACGTCAGGTTGAGCGCGTGGTGATAGCGATGCATCCAGTACGCGGCGAGGTCCATCACCACGATCCCGAGCGGCCAGATCCACCACGCGTCGGTCGGCAGCTGCCACGGCACCAGCGGCGCCAGCCCGCGGTACAGCACGACCCAGACCACGGGCACCATCGCCAGCGCCGCGAAGTGCGGGATCGCGACCATCACGCTCACCGCCGAGTCGCGCGGCTGCTGGTGATCGTTTCGCCGCCACGCGTTCCACGCGAACTCGATCGCCATCAGCGCGACGAACACGAACGGCAGCTCGATGTCACCCACGCGGCGCCCACCCGGGCGG
>JAYTAJ010001185.1:0-2542 GCA_043737575.1 Myxococcales bacterium
TCGATCGCGACGGCGTCGCGCCGCGGGTCCGCGAGCTGGTGCGCGCCGCCGAGGAGCCGACCATCGAGGCGTCGGAGCGCGTGCTCACGCACGGCACCCCGGTGCAGATCGTCGGCTACAAGACCGCGAGCGCCGACGCGACCGGCGAGGCCGCGGGCTACCGGCTGCCGCCGCAGCGCGCGACCCTGCGATCGGGTCCGAACCTGCCGCTGGTGATCACGTCGCTGGAAGATCTGGCGTGAGCATCCGAGCGGAACGGGTGCAACTCAGCTGAGCCGTGGTTAGAGTCCCCCACCATGCAGCTCTCCGATCTGAAGATCATCGTCACCGGTGCCGCCCAGGGCATGGGCGCGCACTTCGCTCGTCGTCTCGCCGAGGCCGGCGCCCAGGTCGCCGCGGGCGACGTCAAGGACGACGGCCTCGCCGCGCTCGTCGAGTCGACCCAGGGCCTGCCCGGCAAGGTCCACGCCCGCAAGCTCGACGTCTCGAGCGAGGCCGAGGTCGGCGCGTTCGTCGAGTGGGCCCACGGCGCGATGGGCGGCCTCAACGGCCTCGTCAACAACGCCGGCATCCTGCGCGACGGTCTCCTCGTCAAGAAGGACCGCACGACCGGCGCGGTCGTGAAGCTCACCAAGGATCAGTGGGACGCGGTGATCGCCGTCAACCTGACCGGCGCCACGTTCATGGTGCGCGACGTCGTCGCCAAGATGGTCGAGACCGAGCAGCGGCCCGGCGTGATCGTCAACATGTCGTCGGTGGCGCGTCACGGCAACCGCGGCCAGTCGAACTACAGCGCGGCCAAGGCGGCGCTCGCCGCCAACACCGTCACCTGGATGCGCGAGTTCGGTCAGTTCGGCATTCGCGTCGGCGCGGTCGCGCCCGGGATGATCGAGACGCCGATGACGTCGGGCATGAACCAGAAGGCGCGCGACGCGCTGGTCGCCAACATCCCGGTCGGCCGCATCGGCGTGCCCGAGGACATCTGGGTCGCGGTGAAGTTCGTCCTCGAGTGCGACTACTTCAACGGCCGCACCATCGACGTCGACGGCGGCCTGGTGATGTGAGCCTCACGGCGTCGCGGCGAAGCTGCGGATCAGCTTCACCAGCTCGGCGACGACCTGCGGCTTGCTCTCGAGATCGGGGCCGGCCGGCATCATCGAGCTCTTGCCGAGCGCGGCGCCGCCGATGACGATGATCTTCGCGAGGTCGGCGTCGGTGACGCTGGCCTGCCACGCTGCGTCGGTGTAGTTGCGCGGCGGCGGTTGCAGTGACACCGCGGCGCGGCCATCGCCGCGGCCGGTCGCGCCGTGGCACAGCGCGCAGCGGGCGCTGAAGATCGAGCGCGCCTCGCCCGCCGCCGACACCTGGGCCGGCTCGGTCATCGAGCCCGGTCCCGCCGCGCGCGGCGGCGAGGTCGCGACCGGACGATCCTCGGGCGGCGGCGGCACGCCCTCGTTGCCCTTGCCGCACGCGGCCGCGGCGAGCGCGAGCACGAACCCGATCGCGATGGTGCGCCGCATCAGAACAACCAGAACGGGCGCGAGCCCGCGAACAGCACGTTGTCTTGGCCCGCGCTGGTGTCGTGCAGGAGGATCTCGACCATCACGCCGCGCTTGTTCGCGCCGTTGTGCGGGTGGTGCTCGGTGACCTCGCCCTCGAGGACCGACACCACCTTGCCGACCGACGAGCACCGCACCAGGCCCCACTTGCAGCGGTAGAGCCTCGTGCCCGGCCGCGCATTGGACAGGTTGTCGTAAGGCACGAAGCCGACCACGACCTGATCGGTGCGGCCCTTCAGGTAGAACGACGACGACAGCCGCTCGATCGCCGAGCGCTGCTCGAGGATCTGGCGATCGAGATCGCGCGCGTGCTGCTCGGCCGCGACCTTGTCGCCGACCGCCGCCTCGCGCTCGAGGATCGCGCGGTCGAGCTCGCGGCGCGCGCTGACCGCCGCCAGGGTCTTGCCCGCGTCGGCGACGATCGGGCCCATGTCGGCCTCGAACAGCGCGCTGGTCGCGACTACGCGCTCGATGCGCGTCAGCTCCGCCGTGGTGCGGGCCCGGTCCAGCTCCAGCGCCGCCAGCCGCTCGGTCGCCGCCGCCAGCTCGGTCGTCGCCGCCGCGACCTTCTCGTGGCGCGGTGACAGGATCACCGGTCGGACCCAGCTCGAGTCGAAGAAGTAGAAGATGTTGACGACCACGTACGCGATCAGGCCGATCAAGATGACGGCGAGCGCGAAGATGCCCGCGATCTTGTACAGCTTCACGATGAGCGGCTGGAGCGCGAGCCGGAGCCGAGGCGCTCGCGACGCTGGGGTCGACATGGGGGGGTCACTTACCACAGCTCGACCCGCCCCACGCCAGTTTCGGCGCCCGCGACGTGACCGGGAGCGCACCGCCCCGAGGCATGCGCTAAGGTCGTGCCCATGAGCGCGGCGGATCTGCGGGCATCGGTGCGCGCGTACCTCGATCGCGACTGGGGCATCTTCGAGCGCCTGCGCGACCGCGATCTCGTGGCGCAACGACGGTCAGGAACGCTGTCG
>JAYTAJ010001186.1:0-2541 GCA_043737575.1 Myxococcales bacterium
GCCCACGTCTTCGACATCGTCGCCTACGAGCGCGATCGCTGGCTCGGCGCGCCCGGGATCAAGGCCGACCCGCTGCTGATCCTCAAGGTCTGGGACGGCATCTCGTCGTACGGCGGCTTCATCGGCGGCGGCCTCGGCTTCATGTTCTACCTGTGGTGGAAGCGCCTGACGCCGGGCATGTGGGCCGACGCGACCGGGGTCGGGCTCCTGCTCGGCTTCTCGATCGGCCGCATCGGCTGCACGCTGGTCCACGATCACATCGGCCGCGCCACCACGTCGTCGCTCGGCGTCGACTATCCGGTCGCAGTCCTCGAGCGGCACCAGCTGATCGGCGAGATCGGCCGGCAGCACGCGGTCCTCGACGCCGCCGGCAACTCGGTCATCCGCGCCCACAACATGGCGATGTACGAGCTGGCGTACCTGATCCCGGTCAACGCGCTCGTCCTGTACCTGGCGTTCCAGAAGAAGCGGCGGCTCGCGGCCGGCTTCATCGGGGTGCTGATCGGGCTCTCGTACGCGCCGGTCCGCTTCGTCCTCGAGTACTGGCGGCTCAACGAGAGCGACGAGCGCTACGCCGGCATGACCTTCGCGCAGTACTCGTCGATCGTGTTCTTCCTGATCGCCGGCTACGCGGCGTGGCGGCTGTACCAGAACGGCAACCCGGCGCCGACCACCGCCGAGCTCGGTGGCCGCGCGGGTGGTCGCTACGCGTCGCTGGCCGCGCTCGCCAAGGCCCAGGCCGCGGGCGCCAAGACCGACGGCGACGCGGCCGCGGCCAAGACCGACGACGACGCGGCGAAGCCGAAGCCGAAGAAGAAGTAGCGCGCGCTCAGAACAGCAGCTGGAGCTCGGCGCCGATCGTGTAGTCGAGCGAGTCGTCGGCGCGGTAGCGGTGGCCGATGACGTCGATGCGCGGGACGTGGAGCGGGTTGACCTCGGCGGAGTCGGGCGTGACCAGATCGTTGTCGCTGGTCTCGCAGCCGGGCGCGGCGGCGCCGGGGCACTCCGGGAAGTCGACGCCGGCGTCGGCGAACGAGATGACGTGCTCGGTCTGGGCCAGCATCTCGAAGTGGACGGCGATGCGGAAGCGATCGCCGACCGCGATGCGCGCGGCGGCGCGGGCGCCGAGGTCGAGGTAGTTCTCGACGTTGGTGACGCCGGGGTGATCGAGGCGCTGGCTCCCAGCCGCGATCGGATCGGCGTCGAGGACCAGCGGGCCGGTGCCGCTGGCGTCGCCGGCCATCGCGAAGACCTCCCACATCTCGGTCGGCTCGCGGCCCTCGAAGTGCGCGGCGAGGTGGGCCGACAGCTCGATCGACAGCCGCGCGCCGTCGGTGCCTTGATCGACGGCGAAGGCCTCGAAGCCGAAGCGGGTGCCGCCGAGCTGGCTGGGCCCGGTGGTGCGCGCGCCGAAGCCGGGATCGGCGAACGGCGAGCCGTCCTTCACCGCGATCGGGGTCTGCCAGTAGGCCTCGACGAACGGCTCGGCCCAGCCGAGGCGGCGCGCGATCGAGGTCCACATCCGCAGCTCGTGGACGCCGCGGCCGACCCCGGTCGCGCGATCGGGATCGACGCGATCCATCGCCGCGATCCGGCCGACCGCGATGCGGGCTTCGACGCCGAGCTTCCAGGTCGGCTTGGTGTCGTCGCGGCGCTGGTTCATCGGCGCCCAGGTCAGGCCGAGGTGGAGCTGATCGACGCCGCTGCGCTTGGGGCTGCGGAACACGGTCGGATCGTTGCCGGTGAAGCCGGCGCCGCCGTTCTCGCCGTCGTAGCCGGCCATCGGCAAGAGGCCGTCGCGGATCGTCGACGACGACGTCCGGCTGACGCAGGTCGCGCCCGGGACGTCGAAGGTGCACGGCTTGTCGCGCTGGTCGAGCTCGAGTGTCCGGCTCTCGGACACGACGTAGGGCAGCGCGGCGGCGATCGAGACGTCGTGGAACAGGCCGAGCTCGAGGCGCGGCACGAGGGTCTGGGTCGTGCCCGCGAATACCAGATCGTCGGACACCGGGACCGGATCGGTGGGATCGGTGCCGGGACGGCCGGGACGGCCGGCGGCCTCGCGGCGGATCGCGGCGCGGTGGAGGTCGAGGCGATAGTCGAGCGTCAGGTGGAGATCGAACCCGTCGCCGGGATCGAACGCGCTGGCCACGTCGGAGGCAGGGCTGGCGGTCGCCGACGCGGCGGCTCCCGACAACAGGCTCGACCCGAGGACGACGGCGAGGCGACGCAAGGCGCCGACGTTACCGCGCGTCGGCGTCGGGCTGCAAGGCGGTGCGGTCGGGCAGCCCGGTGATCACGCGCACGACGATGCGGCCGACGGTGGCGATGGTGGCGGGGTCGACCTTGTCGGCGGTGTCGGTGGGGCGGTGGTAGTCGTCGTGCATGCTGGTCGACAACCACAGGTACGGCACGCCGTGGACGGCGAAGCTGGCGTGGTCGCCGCGCTGCTCGATCAACGGCCGGATCAGGTTCTCGATCGGGCCGTAGTCGCTGGCGGCGACGATCGGCCGGCCCTCGCGGGCGCCGGCCTCGTGGGCG
>JAYTAJ010001187.1:0-2540 GCA_043737575.1 Myxococcales bacterium
CAAGGCCCGCCCCGCCGCCGACGGGGAGCCGGGCGGCAAGGCCGCGTCCACGTCGCTCGCCGCGGTGGCGCGGTGGCGGGTCGGCGACGGCGTGGTCACCCTCGTCGAGGCCCGGCCGATCACCGGCCGCCACCACCAGATCCGCGTCCACCTGCGCGCCCTCGAGGCGCCGATCGTCGGCGATCCGCTGTACGGCAAGCGGACGCTGCGCGGCGCCTTCGTCGGCGCGCCGCCGCTGCGGCTGGCGCTCCACGCCGCCCGTCTCGAGCTTCCCGATCGGCCGCCGATCGTCGCGCCGTTGCCCGACGATCTGATCGCCTTGCGCGCGTGGCTCGACCACCAGGATCCGTCGACATGAATGCCGAGCTGCTCGATCTGTTGTGCTGCGCCGCCCCCGACTGCGGCGGCCGCCTCGCCGTCGCCGATCGCGACGGCCTCGTGCTCGCGTGCCGCCGCTGCCCCGCGCGCTACCCCGTGCTCGCCGACGTGCCGATCGTCGTGCCGTCGCCGGTCGCCTACCTCGCGAGCTATCGCGACGCCGTGCTCGCGACCCTCGCCGACGCGGGCCGCGCGACCCGCCGCGCGGTCGAGGTCGTGCATGCGTTCGCGGACGCGGGCGGCGCCACCGAGCCGCTGGCGTTCGGCGACGACTGGGTCGCGCGCGAGGACGCGCGGCCCGCGCCTGCCACCGACGACGTCGCGATCACCGCGTGGCTCGCCCGCGCGCCCGACACCCAAGCCCACCTCGCCGCGCTGGTCCCGGCGCGCGCCGCGATCGTCGTCGAGCTGGGCTGCGGCGCCAGCGGGCTCGCGGCCGCGCTGGCCGCGCCCGATCGTCACGTCGTCGCCGCCGATCTGTCGCTGCGCGCGGTGGTCCGCACGATCGGCCCGCGCCGCCGCCGCGCGCTGTCGGGCGCGGTGGTCGACGCCGAGGCGCTGCCGCTGCGCCCGCGATCGATCGACGCGCTGGTCGCCGCCAACCTGATCGATCTGCTCGAGCGACCCGATCGGTTCCTCGCCGCGACCGCCGCCGCGCTGACCGCCCGCGGCGCCGCCATCCTCGCGACTCCCGAGCCCGCGCTCGGCACCGACGACGACGCGACCTTCGCCCACGCCGTCATCGCCGCCGGGCTCACCGTCGACGACTACCAGCGCGGCGTGCCGTGGCTACGCGGCCACTCGCCGCGCCACTACCAGCTCTACTTCACCGACGTCGCGGTCGCGATCAAGCGCCGCCTCGCCTCCCGGACCCGTCTCAGTGGTCGTGGTCGCAGTCGGGGCCGTGCTGATGCCCCGCCGCGCCCTGGCCTTCGGCGCCGTGATCGTGGTCGTGGTCGCAGTCGGGCCCGTGCTGGTGCTCGCCGACCTTCTTCTTGACCTCTTCCATGTCGAGCTTCTTGGCCTGGTCGATGATCTGATCGAGCGCCGCCGCCGGCATCGCGCCCGACTCGCGGAACAGGAGCACGCCATCGCGGAACAGCATCAGGGTCGGGATCGCCTGGATCCCGACCGCCTGCGCCAGCTCCTGCTCGGCCTCGGTGTCGATCTTCCCGAACGTGACGTCCGCGTGCCGCCCCGCCGCCGCCTCGAACACCGGCGCGAACATCTTGCAGGGGCCACACCACTCCGCCCAGAAGTCGAGCAATACGATGCCCTCCTTGTCGACGACGGTCTGGAAGTTGTCCAGGTTGATCTCGGTCGTGCCTGTTGCCATATCCGGAAAGCGTACTTTGAGATCCGCGCGCTGTCTCGCCGCCGATCGCCCCTTGGCACTACTGCAGCCAGCGCCGCTCGAGCGGGTGGACGTGGTAGCGGGCGCGGACGTCGTCGAGCGGCTCGGTCCAGTGATCTTCCCAGATGACGGTGAGCAGCGGGACCGCGGCGACGCCCGCGCGGTAGGCCTCGAGCAGCGAGTGGCGCAGCGCGCCCCAGCGGCGCTCGAGGACGAGGTGCTTGAGCGAGCCGAAGGCGATGACCATCGCCGACACCGGCAGGCGGAGCTGGCCCCACGAGAACGCGTGGATGATGACCTCCTCGTGGCCGGTGATGCCGAGATCGAGCAGCGCGTGCCAGACGTCGTGGGTCTGGCGGAAGCGCCGCATCAGGTACGACATCCGATCGTCGTCGACGTAGTTGGTGCGCGCGGCCTGGTAGTCGGCGGTGATGCCGTTGCCGTCGAGGTGGCGGATGTACGCGCCGCCGAGCGTGGTCGGCGGCAGCGCCCGCAGCCGCGTGAAGTCGACGTGCTGCGAGCTGAGCTCGGGCCGCTCGTCGAGGACGCGCTGCGACGCGGGCTGCTCGGCGATCTGCGCCAGCAGCTTGCGGTACGCGGGCCGGCCGGTGATCTCCTCGACCTTGTGGATCTCGTTGGTGCGACCGGAGTCGCCCATCACGCGCACCACGGCGCGCCCGACGATGAAGCCATCACGAAAGAGCTGCGGCACCATCTCCACAGCCTGCCCCCGCGTCGTCGCGCGGTCAACCGGGCTGCGCGGTGCGGCGCGCGGTTCGCGCCGCCGACACCAGCAGCAGCAGGGCCG
>JAYTAJ010001188.1:0-2539 GCA_043737575.1 Myxococcales bacterium
TTGAAGGTCGTGTTGATCGCCGTGAACGCGTCCTTGAACAGCCGGCGCGAGGTCTTGTTGATCTTGTCGATCGCGCGCTCGAGCTGCTCGACCGCGTCCTCGAGGTCGGCCTGCTGCGCGGTCAGGAACTCGAAGCGGCGCGCGACCTCGCCGTACTCGTCGATCGCGGTGAGGTTGATGTCGCCGCTCATCTTCTCGAGCAGCTCGCGCAGCTCGGTGGCGCGCTCGTCCTGATCGGCGGTGAAGGCGTCGCGGGCGTCGTGATCGGGCACGACCTCGAGCAGATCGAGCTGGTAGCGCTCGGCCATCGCGTCGAACAGCCCCTGGCGCGACGACGCCAGGCCGGCGGCGCGGACCTCGAGCTGGCCGATCTCGGTGGCGAGCCGCTCCGATCGGCTGCGCAGATCGCGGACCTCGATCTCGGCGCCGGCGAGCGCCTGGTAGCGCTCGTCGTAGGCGCGGCGACCGTCCTCGAACAGCACCGCGGCGTCGTGGCGGCGCGATCGCACCGCGAGCAGCTCCTCGGACAGGCCGGCGGCGTCGGCGCGCAGCTCGTCGGCGCGCAGCCGTCCGGTCGCGAGGTTGTGATCGAGCCGCTCGATGCGGGCGCCGAGCTCGCGCTCGGTGGCGCCGAGCGCGCGGATCGCCGACTCGAGGCTCGCGCGCTTCTCGCCGAGCTGGGCGGCGCGGACCCGCGCCGCGGTCAGCTCGTGCTGGGTCGCGTCGACCTGATCGCGACCCGCGGTCACGCCCTCGATCAGGCCGAGCTGCTCGCGCTCGAACCGATCGCGGCGCTCGACCGCGTCGGCGCCGCGCGCGGCGACGTCGTCCTGCTCGCGGGTCATCGTCGCCAGGCGATCGTCGAGCTCGAGCCGCTCGTTGCCGAGCTGGGTCGCGCGCTCGCGGACCCGTTCGAGCTCGCTGCGCAGCCGCGCCGCGTCCTTCTCCTGGCTCATGATCGCGAGATCGCCGCGATGGGCCTCGCTGCGCAGCCCCTCGATCGCCTTCTCGACCTGGCGCAGCTCGGTCTTGGCGGTGAGCAGCGCCGCGGTCGCCTCGGTCAGATCGCCGTCGAGCTGGACCACGATCTCCTCGAGCTCGCGGATCTCGCGCTTCTGGCCGAGGACGCCGGCGCCCTGAGCGTCGCGCGATCCGCCCGCGACCACGCCGCGGGCGTCGACGACGTCGCCGTCGACGGTGACCAGGGTCGCCGCCGCGCCCGCGCGGTGCAGCGCGACCGCGCGCTCGAGCGAGTCGACCACGACGCAGTCGCCGAACAGGCTGGCGGCGACGCCGGCGTAGCCGTCGGCCAGATCGATCAGATCGACCATCCGGCCGAGCACGCCCTCGCCGCCGATGGTGGGCGCGGTCGGCGGCGGCGCCACCGTGCGGTCCTCGACGACGAACGCGGCGTCGGACGACTGCCAGGACCCCTCTTCGAAATTCACAGCGCCCCACGACACGCTGCCGACATGATCGGACTCGGCCGCGGGCGCGACGACCCGCGAGCCCCCGCGAGCCCGAGCCATGGAAACGAACGCCGACCGTCCGCCGCCGGTGCTCTTCAGGTAGCCGATCGCCGCGACGCCGACCTCGTGATCGTCGACCAGCACGCCGCCGAGGCGATCGCCCAGCGCCGCCTCGACCGCCAGCTCCAAGGTCTCGGGCGCGCGCACGACGTCGGCGACCAGGCCGCGGATGTTGCCGGTCACGCGCTCGGCGATCTCGTCGGAGCGCTGCATGACCGCGCGGGTGCCGCGGGCGAAGCCCTCGTAGCGCTCCTGGATCTCGATCAGCGACTGCAGCCGCGAGCGGCGGCGGTGGGTCTCGGTCCGCAGCGTCTCGACCCGCGACTCGCCGGCCGCGACCTGGGCCGCGAGCAGCTCGCGCCGGCCCTGCCAGGTCTCGGCCTCTTGCCCGAGATCGAGCCGGGTCTGCCGCAGCTCGGCGAGGCCGTCGACCAGGCGGCGGCCCTCGCGCTCGACCTCGCGCAGCCGATCCGAGACCGTGGTCAGCTCGTCGACGACGCGGGCCAGGCGGCGCTCGGACTCCTCGCGGCGACGCACCAGCGCCTCGGCCTGGGCGTCGGCCTTGGCCTGATCGGTGCGGGCGGTCGCGACGTGGGCGCGGGCCTGATCGAGCGCCGACTGCGCGCCGGTCAGCGCGGTGCGGGCCTCGGCGGCGGCGGCCTCGCTCGCCTGCACCGCCTCGGCGCCCGCAGCGACCTCGGCGGCGAGGCCGTCCTTTTCGGCGACGCGGGCCGCGAGCTGCACGCTGGCGTCGGCGAGCTGGGTCTCGAGGCGCTCGCGCTCGGCGGCGCTCTCGATCGCGCGCTGCTCGAGGTCGTCGGCCTCGCGGGTCTCGAAGCCGATCTTGCTCTCGGTCAGGCGGACCCGGTTGTCGAGCTCGTAGATCGTCTCCTGGATCGACGCGACCCGCCGCTCCTCGAGCGCCAGCTCGGCGCGCTCGGCGACCGCCGCGGCGTCCTGGGTCTCGAACGCGCCGCGCACGCCGATCCGCTCACCCTCGGCCTCGTCGA
>JAYTAJ010001189.1:0-2537 GCA_043737575.1 Myxococcales bacterium
CCTTCGCGATCCCGCCCCTGCCGTCGAGCGGCCCGAGCACGGTCGCGACATAGAATTCCCACGTCCCCTGTCTCAAACGCGTTGACACGATCGGCGGCCCCATTGAAGCGAGCGCAGCGACTCGGCCATCGCGTACGCCTGACGGGACTCCGCCGATCACGATCGGCGGCCCCATTGAAGCCCGGCGTACTCGCCGCGGTACGCACCGCGGTTGAGGGTGACTCCGCCGATCACGATCGGCGGCCCCATTGAAGCGCGTTGGCGACACGGTGACCGCGACGTGGGCGCCGCGGACTCCGCCGATCACGATCGGCGGCCCCATTGAAGCCCGGTGAGCGGCATGCGCGAGGCCTTCGCGTAGACCGCGACTCCGCCGATCACGATCGGCGGCCCCGACTGCTTTGAATGAGCCGATCGGGCGGTTCTGAAGATCGCGCGCGTTCGATGCGAAGTCGAACACCGCCAACACCCCTGAAGGGTGATGGCGCGACTTAGCGAAAGTGGGCTGTCGCGCGGGAATCGTTGCATTGTCGAGGCCGGGCGATGGATGATCGGGACGTCATCACGGCGATCGCACTCACGTGGCACGCCAAGCGCGCTCGCCACGCACTCTTGATCTGGGGGTTCCATGTTGCAGCCTCTGATCGGGCTGAAGCTCGATGGCGCGACGCTGGCAGATGTCGATGAGTTGGGCGGACTGGGTACACCGACGTGGGGGCCGGTATCGTTGCTGCGCGACCTGGAGCTGCGTCTCGGGCTGCAGGTCGCCTCGACGCCGCAGGCGGTGCGCGTCCATCAGTGGTCGGTACGGTTGGCGTCGCTGCTCGAGACGAACCCGTTCTATGCTCGATCGTATCGCGCCGATCCGATCGGCACGGCCGACATGTTGCTGGCCTGGCGCGACGGGCTCGTCGACAGTGGCTGGGCGGGAACGGCGATCCCGGGCGGCGGCGAGCGGCTCGCGGCGTTCGCCGCCCTGGAGGCGCTCCGACAGCCGACTCTCTCTGCTGGCCCAGCCGACAGGTTGGCAGCGGTGGAGGTCGAGCTGGCGATCCGGAGCGACTCACCCTATGCGGTGCTCACGGGCGCCGACGGTCTCGCCCTCTGGCCGCGGAGGTGGCAGCGTATCTTCGCTCTGCTCGCCGAGCGCGGCTCGCGAATGGAGGCCTTCCAGCTGGCAGACAGCAGCGCTTCGACGACCGATCTCGGGAGGCTGCAGGGGCTCATTCGACAGAGCGCGACGGCGGCCGAGCCGGTCGACCTTCGCGGCGACGGCACGCTGGTGTTGCTGCGAGCGCCGACGACGCAAGCCGCTGCGGACGTGGTGGCGGCCTACGTCCGCGGGATGGACCCGGCCCGGACTGCCATCATCCGGCCCGGGCCGGCGACGCTCCTCGACCATGCGCTCGACGCGGGCGGGGCCGGGATGCTCGGCGTCCGCGGCGCGAGCCGATGGCGGGCCCCACTCCAGCTCTTGCCGCTGGCGCTGGAGATGGTCTTTGCCCCGGCCGACCCGCGCCGCACCCTGGAACTGCTTGGCCTGGCGGTCAGTCCGTTCGCGCCCGTCACGCGGCGCATGATGTCGCGAGCGCTCGCCGACTCGCCGGGCATCGGCGACGTCCGCTGGCAGACCGGCAAGCGACGGCTCTACGAGCGACTGGCTGCGACGGGCGAGCCGGCCGCGGTCGCGCGCGCGGCCGAACAGCTCGCGCTCGTCGAGACCTGGCTCGAGCCGGTCCGGCACGGCGGGCGCGAGGGTGCACCGAAGGCCGTGGTCGCGGTGGTGACGACGCGAGTCCACGACTGGCTGTGTCGCCAGGCTGACGGCGATCTGACGATGCGCGTCGCGGTGGAGCAGTGCCGCCAGGTCATCGAGATCCTGGAGAGTGATGCTCGTGAAGTGCTCGATCTGCTGTCAGTCCGTCAGTTGCTCGATGCGGTCATGACGCCAGGTGCCGACGCCGAGCTGACGGTGGAGCAGGTCGGTCGCGCTCACCATGTCGACCATCCGGGCGCCCTGCTCCGCCCCTGTGACCTCGTGATCTGGTGGCACTTCGTGGCGACGACCGCGCGCCCGCCGCACCGCGCCCGCTGGCGGAGGCCGGAGCTCGAGGCCCTCGCGGCGTGCGGCGTCGTCCCGACCGACCCGACGATGCTGCTCGCCGAAGAGTCGCGGCAATGGCGATCGGCGGTGCTCGCGGCACGTCACCGCCTCCTCCTGATCGTGCCCGCAGCCGATCGCGGGGACAGCATGACGCCCCACCCGCTGTGGGACGAGATCGTGGGTCGGCTCCGGCTCGACGAGTCGCGGATCGGACGGATCACGGTCACGGTCGCGGACCGGTTGTCACGACCGCACGCTGACCTGGCGATCGAGGAGCTGGCCCCGCTCGCGCTGCCCCCGGCCCGGCCGTCGTGGCACGTGCCGGTCGGGCGCATCGGTGCCGCCGCGCGGCTCACGCCAGCCAGCGTGCAAGCGTTGCTCGAGTGCCCGCTGCGATGGGTCTTTGCGCATGCCGCAGCGTTGGATTCGAGAT
>JAYTAJ010001190.1:0-2537 GCA_043737575.1 Myxococcales bacterium
CTCACGATCAGCGGCGCGACCGCGACCAACGGCTTCAGCGTCGCGACCGCGTTCCCGGTCGACGTCGCGCCCGGCGCCCAGACCATCCTCGCGATCCGGCCGCCGGCGTCGACGATCGGCACCGACGTCGGTGGCGCGACCAAGAGCGGCACGCTCGCGCTCAACACCAACCAGCCCGGCACCAGCGGCACGACCGCGCTCACCAGCACCGTGCACGGCGCCAACCTGGTCTTCCAGAACAGCGCGGGCGATCCGCTGGCGCTGGTCGATCTCGCGGCCACCAGCGGCGCGTGCCCCTCGGCCGCCGCGGTGTTCATCCGCAACACCGGCAACCTCGACGCCGTGGTCAGCTCGTCGGGCGCCAGCGGCTTCAACCTCACCGGCTTCACGCCGTCGTCGACGGTGTCGGCCGGCTCGGCGATCTCCCACGACGTCACCGCCAACGTCAGCGGTCAGTGCACCGCCGGCACGACGCTGCAGTACCAGGTGACCGGCACGGTCTGCACGACCACGCCGCTGGCGCTGCAGGCCAGCCTGAACATCACCGGATCGTCGGCCTGCTTCTGTAGCTGATGGCGGCGACGCGACGCCCGGTCGTCCTGTGCCCGTTCCTCACGCACATCGAGCCTGCGTGCGAGCGCGGGCTGCGCGAGCTCGAGCAGGCGGGCTACGAGGTGCGGCGCTACCCATCGAGCGCCGCGGTCGATCGCGCGCGCTGTGATCTCGCGACCGCCGCGCTCGCCAGCGACACCGTCGACGCGATCCTGTGGATCGACTCCGACGTCAGCTTCACCGCCGACGAGGTCGCCCGGCTGTGCGCTCACGATCTGCCGATCGTCGCCGGGCTCTACCCGAAGAAGGGCGTCCCCGACTTCGCGGTGCACCTCGAGCGCGGCACCACCGAGCTGCGGGTCGGCGACGGCGGCGGCCTCTACGACGTGCGCTACGTCGGCGCCGGCTTCCTCTACACCCAGCGCCTGGTCTACGACGACATCCGCCGCAGCTTCGGCCTGCCGATCTGCAACACCCGCTTCGGCGCGCCGAGCGTGCCGTACTTCTTGCCGATGGTGGTCGTCGACGACGACGGCCCGCCCGGCAGCTACTGGTACCTCGGCGAGGACTACGCGTTCTGCGAGCGCGCGCGCCAGGCCGGCCACAAGATCGTCGTCGACACCACGCTGCGCCTCGGCCACGTCGGCAAGTACACCTACGGCTGGGAGGACGCCGGCTCGCAGATCGAGCGCGTCACCGGCGCGACGTTCGGCTTCGGTCCCGGCGGAGTGATCTCCGCCAAGCCCAAAGGTTGAACCGTCGGGTTGTGTGGCTCCGGGGCCGCTCGTAGCATCGGCGCGGGCGCGCGTGCGCTCACATAGAGGGGGCTTCGATGGATGACTTTGACGATGGACCTTCGCCGTTTCGCATGATGGGCATTCTCGGAATGGTCGCGCCGATGATGGCGACCCTGGTGATGGCGGGGCTCCTGTGGATGGGCGTCCTCTACGTCGTCGCGCGCTGGCGCAACAACCGCGCGTCGGTGCCCGATCCACAGCTCGGCCTCAAGTTCGCGCTGCACCTGTTCCGCTTCCACGGCTTCCAGCTCTTGCTGCTCGGCCTGTTCGCCGTCGTCTACGCGATCCTCACCAAGGGCAACAACCGCGGCGACATCATCCGCCCCGGCCTGGCGCTGCTCGTCGTCGGTGGCCTGGTGTTCGGGACGCACACGCTGTTCCTCACCAAGACCAACCAGGACTCGTTCACGATCGTCGGCCGCCTGTTCGGCGGGCTCAACCTCGTCGTCACCGGCGTCGTCGGCTTCATCGCCCTCGTCATCGCGTTCCAGATGCTGTTCCAGAAGGGCAGCCACGGCGACGAGGCCCGCCTCGTCTGGTCGATGGTGCTCGTCTACTGCGGCGCCTGGGGCGCCCTCGGCGCCATCCTCGGCAAGGCCATGCTCGAGGGCCCCGCGCCCGACGAGGGCGGCCGCCCCGGCGCGCCGCTGCCGCCGCGCGAGGTCGTCCCCGAGCCCATGCGCCAGCCGCTGGCCTGAGGCGGTCCGCACCGCGTTTTTCGTGATCTTTTGATCTCTTTCGGAACCCAGACTGCACAATGGCGTGCTCGCTTGCGTGCCACCTCTGGTTCCGGACGATCAAATAAAGATCACGGAAACCAGAACGTTCCGGATCGTGCGCGGGGCACCGTCGGTGCGCCGCGATCGCACGGTGCGGATCGTGCGCGCCGCGATCGCGGACTCGCAGCGCGACGACTTCCGGATCGTCGAGTTCAACGTGCTGAGCAACCATCTGCATTTGATCGTCGAGGCGACGAACCAGCACACTCTCGCGCGCGGGATGCACGGCCTCGCGATCCGCATCGCGAAGCGCCTGAATGCGATGTGGTCGAGCGCGCCGTGGTTCGACGGATGGCGCGAGACGGTGCGATCCGACGCCGACTGGCTACGCGCGTTGCGACGCGAGCCTGCGTGTACCGCGACCGCGCGGTGCTGGCTGCTCACGACCGGCTGGCGGCGGCACGGCTTG
>JAYTAJ010001191.1:0-2536 GCA_043737575.1 Myxococcales bacterium
ACCTACGTCGACGCCAAGGACACCTGGGCCGAGCTGCGCGCGACGATCACCGAGCGCTGGCTGCGCGCACCGAAGCCGACGTTCGTCTACGCCCTCAAGCGCTAGTGATGGCCGAGGAGGGCAGTATGGTGATGCACGCGCCCACGCCAGCCAACGAAGCCGCCCGCCTCGAAGGGCTGGCCCAGTTCGGGGTGCTCGATACGCCCCCCGAGGCGTACTTCGACGAGATCGCCCAGCTGGCGGCGCACGTCTGCGGCACCGCGTCCGCGGTCATCACCCTCGTCGACGCCCGTCGCCAGTGGTTCAAGGCGCGCGTCGCCATAACGATCGAAGAGACGCCCCGCGACGTGGCGTTCTGCGCGCACACGATCATGAGCGACGACTTGACCGTCGTGCGCGACGCGCTGCGCGATCCCCGCTTCGCTCACAATCCCTTGGTCCTGGGACCCCCGCACATCCGCTTCTACGCGGGGGCGCCGCTGCTGACCTCCGACGGGCTCGCGATCGGATCTCTGGCAGTCATCGACTACAGCCCTCGCGATCTCGACGACGCCCAGCGGCGCGCGCTGCGGACACTCAGCCATCAGGTCATCACCCAGTTCGAGCTCCGGCGCCGCCACCTCCGCGAGCGCCTGCTCCTGCAGGAGCGGACCGAGCACACCGAGGCCGAGAAGCGCGCGCTGGTCGAGTCGTCGATGGACGCGATCGTGGCGATCAACCATCTCGGGCAGATCCTCGAGTTCAACCCGGCCGCGGAGGCGATGTTCGGCCACGCGCGCGCCGACGTGCTCGGCCAGGAGATGGCCGATCTGATCGTGCCCGCTGCGCTGCGCGACGATCACCGCCGCGGCCTCGCGCACTTCCTGGCGACCGGCGACGGCGTACGGCTGAACCGACGCCTGGAGACGACGGCGCTGCGCGCGGACCGGACCGAGTTCCCCGTCGAGCTGACCCTGGTGCGGCTGCGTGAGACCTCGCCGCCCGCGTTCGCCGCCTTCATCCGCGACCTCACCGAACAGAAGCTGGCCTCGCAGCAGGTCCAGCAATCCGAGCTGCGCTATGGCGAGCTGGTCGACGGCATCCGCGACGCGATCTTCACGATCTCGCGGGACGGCGTGATCATGTCGGCGAACCGCGCGAGCGAGCTGATCCTCGGCTGGCCACGTCACGATCAGATCGGGCGGGGGTTCCTCCCGCTGGTCCACCCCGACGACCGCGGCGTCGCCGCGGAGATCTTCGACCGCGTCCTGCAGGGCGAGACCCCGGCGGCGTTCGATCTGCGGCTCAACACCCGCGCGGGCGCCACGGTCGTCATGGAGCTCACGGTCAGCCCGCAATACGCCGCGGGGCAGATCGTCGGCGTGCTCGGCGTCGGGCGCGACATCACCGAGCGGCAACGACTCGAGCTGCAGCTGCGCCAGGCCCAGAAGATGGAGGCGCTCGGGCACCTGTCCGGCGGCGTGGCCCACGACTTCAACAACCTGCTCACCGTCATCCAGTGCAACGCGGTGCTGTTGACCGAGCGCGTCGATCCGGCGGAGGTCGTCGACTACGCGCGGGAGATCCTCGAGGCCTCGGAGCGCGCCGCGGGTCTCACGCGGCAACTCCTGCTCCTGGGACGCAAGCAGGCCATGCGGCCGACCGTCGTCGACGTCAACGCCGTGGTAGGCGACGTGGCGAAGATGCTCCGGCGCGTCCTCGGCGAGGACGTCAGCCTGCACCCGGCCTACGGCGCCGGTCGGCTGGTACAGGCCGATGTCGGGATGCTCGAGCAGGTGCTGCTGAACCTCGTGGTCAACGCCCGTGACGCGATGCCCGAGGGCGGCACGCTGTCGATCGAGACCGGCGACGAAGACACGATCGATCCGCCGCGATGGCCGGATCAGGACGTCGCATCCGGGCCCTACGTCTGCATCAGCGTCGCCGACTCCGGCCGCGGCATCGCACCCGACGTCTTGCCGCACATCTTCGAGCCGTTCTTCACGACCAAGCAGGTCGGGAAAGGCACCGGGCTCGGCCTGGCCACGGTCTACGCGATCGTCCGCCAGCACCGCGGCTGGATCGACGTGTCGAGCGAGCTCGGGCTCGGCACCACGTTCCGGATCCACCTGCCCGCCTGCGACGCCGAGTCGGGCGCCACCAGCGCCGACCGCGCCGCCATCGCGCGCCGCCGGCCGACCGGCACCGAGACGATCCTCGTCGTCGAAGACGAGCCGGCGGTGCGCCTCCTGGTCGTCAACCTGCTCGAGCACTGCGGCTACACCGTGCTGCAGGCGTGCAGCGGCGTCGAGGCGCTCGACGTCTGGCACCAGCACCAGCACCAGATCCAGCTCCTGATCACCGACCTGATCATGCCGGGCGGCGTGAATGGCCGGCAGCTGGCGGCGCGCATCCACGCCGAGGCCCCCCACGTCGCGGTCGTCTATACCAGCGGCTACAGCGCCGACCTCGCCGGACGCGGCGAGCCGCTCGTCGAGGGCACGAACTACCTCGCGAAGCCGTACAGCCCTGATCGGCTCACGGCGATCGTCCGGGC
>JAYTAJ010001192.1:0-2536 GCA_043737575.1 Myxococcales bacterium
CCGCGCTCCGTCAGGCCCACGGCGCCGACGTCGTCGTGCTCCTGGTCCCGCTCTCGGACAACGGCCGCAACGCCTGCGGCATCGCCAACCTGCCGATCAGCAACGGCCGCTGCGACTGCATCGGTCAGGGCACGTCGTCGAGCTTCTCGGGACGTGCGTACTCGGTGGTGCGCGCCGGATGCGGCCTGTCCGACTTCACCGTCGCGCACGAGATGGGCCACAACCTCGGGCTCTGGCACGATCGGGTGCTGCAGCCGCGCAGCGATCTACTGCACTCGTTCGCGTACGGCAACGAGATCCAGCCCGGCATCAGCGCGACGCTCATGGCCTGCACTGGCTTCACCCAGGGCGAGGACATCGTCCCCGGCGTCTGCAACCGCATCCCGTACCTGTCCGATCCCGATCTGCTGGTTGGCTCGTTCTTCACCGGCACCGTCGAGCGCGACAACGCCCGGGCGGCCGCGCTCGAGGTCGGCCCGACGTCCTTGTTCATGCCGCCGCGCACCAGCGGCGTGCCGTTCGTGATGATCACGTCGCCGTCGCGCTACGCGCTGCGGCCGCGGACCGTGAGCTTCATCGCGACTGCCACCGATCCCGAGCAGGGCAGCATGAACGCGGCGATCCGCTGGCGGGTCGACGGCGTCGAGCAGGCGGGCGCGGCCGGCCCCAGCTTCACGCACACGTTCGCGACGGCGGGTGCGCACCTGGTGACCGCGACCGTGACCGACAACACCGGCCGTGTCGGTCAGTGGTCACTGCCGATCATCGCGGACAACCCGCCAGTCGCCAGCTTCAACGCGTCGTGCAGCGGCCGCACCTGCACGTTCACCAACACGTCGACCGACGACGGCGGCGTGCTCGGCTGGGCCTGGGAGCTCGGCAGCGGCGGCGCGACCAGCCAGAACCCGAACGTGACATTCACCTATCCGTGCGCGGGCACGTACACCGTGCGGCTCACCGTGCGCGACGCGCGGAACCAGACGTCGACGACGACGCGCACCGTCACGATCACCGCCGCCGCCAGCGTCGCGTGGATCCAGCCCGCCGAGGCCAGCTGGGGTCCGCCCGGCACGCTCACCGCCGCGGGCCACGCCACCAACGGCTGCGGCGGCGTGCGGCTGTTCTGGCGCGACGCCACCGTCGGTGGTGGCTTCACCGCCGTCGCGTGGGAGCCGCCGCCCGGCGCCGACACCACCTGGTCGAACACGATCCCCGCGCCGATCAACAAGTGTCACGACTACCAGGCGTACGTGACCTACAGCGGCGTGACGTCGAGCACCGCGACGTACAGCGGCCTGACGTCCGGCTTCTGCACCGAGAGCGCGCGCGTGATCTGGGTCCAGCCGCAGCCGCGCGCTGGCTTCGGCCCCGCCAATCACCTCATCGTCGCGGGCGAGGCGCGCAACGCGCCCGCGAGCTACGGCGTGCGCCTGTCGTATCGCAACGTCACCACCAACGGCGCGTGGACCACGCTCGCCTTCGCGCCCGGGCCCGACGCCAGCGGCATCTGGTACAACGCGATCCCGGTCACCAGCTACAACCACCAGTACGCGGTGCGCGTGACCTACGACGTCATCACGTCGTCGACCTGCACCTACGCCGGCGCCAACGACATCACCTGGTGTTGACGCTCAGCGCCTCGCGGCGTCGACCAGGGCACGGGCGGCGGGGCCGGTGAGCTTGGCGAGATCGTCCTGGTACTTCAGCAGCACGCCGAGCGTGGCGTCGACGACGGCGGGGTCGAGCTCGACGCAGCCGAGGGCGACGAGGGCCTGGCCCCAGTCGAGGGTCTCGGCGACGCCGGGCAGCTTGAACAGATCGGTCGCGCGCAGCTTCTGGACGAAGGCGACGATCTGCGCGGCGAGGCGCGGCGGCACCTCGGGGGCGCGGGCGGCGAGGATCGCGAGCTCGCGCGCGGCGTCGGGATAGTCGATCCAGTGGTACAGGCAGCGCCGCTTGAGGGCGTCGTGGATCTCGCGGGTGCGGTTGGAGGTGAGCACGACGATCGGCGGCGCGGCGGCGCGGATGGTGCCGAGCTCGGGGATCGAGATCTGGAAGTCGGACAGGATCTCGAGCAGGAACGCCTCGAACGGCTCGTCGGTGCGATCGAGCTCGTCGATCAGCAGCACCGGTGGCCCGGCGGGGTCGGGCGACAGCGCGTCGAGCAGCGGTCGTCGCAGCAGGAACCGCTCGCTGTACAAGCCGGCCGCGAGCGCGTCGCGCGCGGTGGCGCCGCCCGCGCCTTGCGCGGGAGCCTCGGCTGGGTGCGCGCCATCGAAGTGCCGCGTTGCGCCGGCCTCGGCGAGGCGGATCTCGAGCATCTGCCGCGCGAAGTCCCACTCGTACACCGCGGCGCCGACGTCGAGGCCCTCGTAGCACTGCAGGCGGATCAGGCGGCGTCCGAGCGCGGCGGCCAGCACCTTGGCGACCTCGGTCTTGCCGACCCCGGCCTCGCCCTCGAGGAGGACCGGCTTGCCGAGCTTGAGGCCGAGGAACAGCACCGTCGCCAGCGCCGGATCGGCGAGGTAGCGCTCGG
>JAYTAJ010001193.1:0-13455 GCA_043737575.1 Myxococcales bacterium
TCGGCGCTCGGCACCTGGACGTGGCAGATGACGCACGCGACCGCGGCGTCGCCGGCGCGGCGGTGCGGCTGGTGGCGGAACCGGCTGCGCACCGACCACGCGGCGCCGCGGCGCTCGACGTCGCGGCGGGCCTCGAGGCCGACCTGATGACACCCGTCGCAGGCGTCGAGGGCCGGCGTCGGTCCGGCGCCGGCCTGGTGACACCCGGTGCCCGCGCAGGCGGTGTGTCCGCGCGGCGGACGCAGCTCGCGCGCGGCGGTGTCGAGGGTGTGGCACGCCTCGCACGCGGTCGCCTGATGGACGCGATGCGACAGCGCCGCGCCGAACTCGGAGCGCGCCGCTGGCCGCTGATCGCCGGTGAGGTGACGCCAGGGCTCGGTCGACTGATGGCAGGCGCCACAGATGGTCGGCTCCCGGGCGCCGAAGTCGTCGGCGTGGCAGCTCGCGCACGCGCGGTGGGGCGGCGCCTCGGGCTGACCGTTGCGATCGAGGCCGTGGCAGGTGCTGCACGCGGCGAGCGGCGCCCGCGCGGCGTGACCGCCGTGGGAGAACCGCGTCGTCGGGCGCGCCACCGCGAACCGCTCGGTCGGCGCCCGCGGATGGCAGCGCACGCACTGTTCGGTCGTCGCGAACGCGGCGGCGCCGTCGTGGCAGCCCTGACCGACGCAGGTCGACATCGCCGGTGACGGCAGCTCGACGCCGGTCGCGGTGGCGATCGCGACGTGGCACTGCGCGCACGCCTGGGCCGGCGCGGTCGGCGCGCGCCCGGCGTGCCGTCGATGATCGTACGCCGCGCCGACCGCGAGTTCGCCGCGCACCAGCCGCGGCCGGGCGTTGGCACCATACGCCGCCGGATGGCACGCGCCGCACGCGGTCATGAGCGGCGCGACCTTCGCCGCGTGACAGCTGGCGCACCGCGCGTGGGGTTCGAAGCGGCGGCGCGCCGCGCCGGGCGTGGCGTGGCAGCCGCTGCAGGCCGCGGCGGCGGCGTGGCGATCGTGGCCGAACGTCAGGCCGTAGTCGGGATCGAGCGGGTACGGCGGATAGGCGACGGTGGGGCGCCGCGCCGCGAGCTGGCTCGGCGCGTGGCAGGTCGCGCACAGCGGCGCGCGCTCGGCGTCGATCGGCGCGCCGCGGGTCGGCGCGGCGCCGTGACACGCGCCGAAGCACGCGCGGTGATCGGGGCGGCCGATCAGCGCGCCGTTGGCGCCGGCGCTGTGGCAGGCAGCGCACGCGATCGGATCGCCGCCGATCACCGCGACCCGACCCTCGTGGACGATGTGATCGAAGCCGACCCGCTGATCGGCGGCAGCGACGCCCGCGATCGCGACGACCATCACCACCGCGATCGCCGCGCGCATCAGTACCGACCCTCGGCGATCACCCGCAGCGACTTGAGGCCGTCGGTCTCCGACGCGATCGACAGCCGGTTGGACAGATCGTACTCGGTGCGGATGCGGATCGCGGGCGTGACCCAGGCCTCGAGCACGAAGCGGCCGCCGCCGTGGAGCTCGATCGGATCGAGGATCGATTCGTTGATCGGGCCGACGCCGTCGTCCTCGTAGAGCTGGGCGTAGGTGGTGCGGCGCGCGTAGATCTCGCCGCTGATGTTGAACCGCCGGGCGCCGCCGAGGAACTTCGCGACCACGCCGCCCTCGACGAGGCCGCGCTCGCCGACGTTCGCGGTCGGCCAGGTCAGCGGCTGCGCCGCGCCGTCCTCGACGTCGAGGATGCGCTCGGCCAGCGGCGCGTCGCGGCGGTTGTAGAACCGGCTCAGCCCCGAGAACACCAGCGCGAAGGTGCGGCGCATCCGCACCTCGAGGGCGCCGCCGCCCTCGACCCAGCCGGCCGCGGTGAAGCTCGGCGTGACGTCGTCGCCGCGGCTGTCGAAGGCGAAGCCGCCGAACACCAAGAGGTCGATGTTGTCGAGCAAGACCGTGCCGGCGCGGACCTTGAGCCCGACCCGCGGCAGCCGCGGCCCGAGATCGAGGTAGCGGCGCGGGCTCGACGGATCGCTGGCCTCGCGCAGCTCGTAGTCCCACAGCCAGTCACGGCGATGGCGCAGATCCGCGTCGATCACCACGCGGGTCTCCTCGGACCAGCGGTAGCGCGCGGTGATGTGCTCGCGGGCCGGCTTGCGATCGGCGAGGCGCGACGTGAACGCGAGGACCAGATCGGGGCGCGCGGTCCAGTCGAGCGTGAAGTCGCTGTGGGTGGCGCCGCCGTAGATCAGGCCGCGCGCGCGCAGCGCCAGCGGGGCGCGGCCGCGCCGCAGCACCAGCGCGACCTCGCCGCCGGTCACCAGGCCGCGCGGCTCGCGGTCGCGGCTCTTCTCGTAGTACCAGTCGGGGACCCGGCTGCCGAGGTACGCGCCGAGCCGCAGCCGCGAGGTCTTCCAGCTCGCCGACAGCCCGTCGATGTGGGCGACCGCGGGGCCGTAGACGTACTGGCGGCCACCGCGCACGCGCAGGGTCCGCGCCAGGCCGCGATCGAAGATGCCGTCGGCCTCGGTCCACGCGGTGCGGATCTGGAACGGATCGACGCGATCCCACGCCCGCAGCAGCGGCACCTGGGTCGGGTTGGCCGAGGCGAGCTGGAACTGCGACGCGAGGTACGCCGAGATGCCGGGGACGACCAGGCCGCGGGTGCCGAGGAACGCCTCGCCGAAGGTGTAGGCGCGGGCCGGCGAGTAGTCGCGCGACGCGCTGGCGTTGTACGACTGACCCGCGACGGTCGGGCCGCTGAGGCCCGCGCCGTCGACCGCGAGGCCGAGGCTGAGCTGGGCCCGAGCCGCCGGCGCGACCGCGATGGGCGCGATCCGCGTCGGCGCGCGGCGCGCAGGGCGCTTCGGCGTTGGCGGCGGCGTCGGCGTCGCGACGGTGTCCTGCCGCATCGCCAGCCGCGCGCGGAACCCGCCGCCCGTGATCCGGGTCGGCAGGCGCGGCAGCGGATCGTCGGGCGCCGCGGCGGCGGTGGGCGCCAAGGTCGCGACCGCGATCGCGACCACGACCGCGCGCCTCACATGCCCCCCAGGTGACAGGTCGTGCAGTCGTTCTCGACGATGTGGCAGGTCAGGCACGCCGCGGGATTCTGCCGCGCCAGATCGCCGTGGTCGGCGTCGCCGAAGCTGCGGCCCGGTCCGTGCGAGCGCGGCCGCTGGCGGTGACACGCCGAGCAGTAGTCGACGACGTGACACGCGGCGCAGCGATCGCGATCGGCGATCGCCTCGGTGCCGTGGTCGACCTCGCGCCACACCAGGTTGTGATCGCGCGGCCGCAGGACCGAGTGGCACTCGTCGCACGCGTTGTCGGCGCTGCCCGACATCTGGGTGTGGCAGCGGCTGCAGCGGGTCGCGTCGGCGGCGTCGAGGGCGTGATCGCGGCGGAACGCCAGCGTGTGATCGGCGGGCAGCTCGGTCGCGGGCAGGTGCGAGCGCGGCGCGATCGCGCCGAAGGTCAGCGCGATCGCGGTGTGGCAGGTCTCGCAGATGCGCATGCGCTTGGTGCCCGGCACGCGGCTGGAGTCGTCGTGGCACTCGACGCACGCCGCGATCGGCGGCGCGGTGTGGCCGAGCGACGACTCGGCGGCGCGGCTGCGGGTGTGGCAGGTCGCGCAGCCGATCGCGGCGCCGCGGGCGTCGGCGCGGTGCGGCGCGTGGTCGAACGTCAGGTCGCGGACGATCAGCTGGCGCGGCACCCGCGCCGCGGTGCCCGCGGTGTGGCAGGCGTCGCACGCCGCCATCGTCGGCGCGTCGGGCAGGCCGACCTCGGCGGCGTGGCAGCGGGCGCACGCGCCGTGGCTGGCGGCGCCCGGGCGGCCCTCGCGATCGACCTCGTGGCAGTCGGCGCACGCGATGTGGAAGCCGACCGCGCGCTCCATCGCCGCGTCGTCGAGGTGGCGGGCGTGGGAGAACCGCGACGGCAGCGCGCGCACGCCGTCGATCGCAGGATAGATGCGCAGCGGGCTCGGCGTCACGCCGGTCGGATCGACGCTGGTATGGCAGACCTTGCACAGCGCGCTCGGCGGCTGCGCGAACGCGGTGCCGTGGCATGCGGCGTTGTCGCACGCGGCGTGATCGTCGGCGCCCGGCGGCCGCACGCTGCCGGCGACGATCGCCGCCTGATCGTGGCACGGCGTGCACGCGAGCTGCGCGTGCGCCGGGTGCGGGAAGCGATCGGGCTCGGCCTGCGGCGGTGGCAGCGGCGGCGGGCTGGAGCGGCGACACGCCGCCAGCGCGGCGACGATCGCGAGCACGCCCGCGGCGATCCCGCGCTGCCAGAGCATCCTCCGACGCTAACGCAGTTCTCCCGGCAATGACGCGGTCACGGTGGATCGATCGCGTCGAGATCCGCGCGGGTCACGAACGGATGCCCCGGCCCGAGCGTGATCGCCGCCTCGACGACGCGATCGGGGCCGCCCGGCCGCCAGCGCGTGATCGCGAAGCCCGGCTGCCCCGCGGGCGTGTAGCGCGCGATCGTCACCGCGCCCGCGGGCAGCGCCAGCGCCTCGCCGACCGCGCTGTGGACCACGACCTCGCCGTCGGCGGTGACCGCCGCCGCCGCCGCGCGCCAGAACCGCTCGAGGATCGCGGCGCCGGGCGCGGCGCGATGCCAGCCCGTCGTCGGCCCCGCGTCGCGCTCGCCCGGGATCGGGGCGTTGAAGCTGATCAGGTCCCAGCCCGCGCCCGCGCCGTCGAGCAGATCCGCGATCGCCAGCTCGACGTCGTCGCGGCCCGCCAGCGCCAGCCCGTCGCGCGCCCGCGCCAGCGAGCGCGGCGCCACGTCGGTCGCGCGGATGCGATCGGCCCGCCGCCCCGCCGCGATCGGCAGCGCGCCCGCGCCGGTCCCGACGTCGAGCCACCCGCCGACCCGCCGCGGTGGCAGGCAGTGCCACAGGTGCAGCGTCGAGTCGTCGGGCCACGGCACCCGCTCGCTGCCCGCCGCGTCATGGCGATCGCCGACGATCAACCCCGCGCCCAGCGGCGCCAGCGTCACCCGCGCCCGCGCCTGCTCACCCTCGATCGCGACCAGCCCCGCCGCGATCGCCTGCGGCAGCGCCGCTCCCAGCGCCCGCGCCAAGGTCGCCGCCGCCACCTCCGCGCCCGCGCACCACAGCCAGATCGGCGCCGCCGCCGTCGGACACGGCACCGGCGGCCCCCGCCGCGTCCCCACCGCCGCCACCGCCGTGATCGCGCTGACCCCCAGACACGCCTCGACCCCGCGCGGCGTGATCACCCGCCGCAACGCCGCGCCGAGCGTCACCGTCGGCTGCGGCCGAGCTGGTGCTTCGCCATGTCGTACTCGAAGAACAGCACGAGGTCGGAGGCGAGGACGTCCTCGAGGAGGCGGCGGGCCTCGTCGGGGGAGGGCGGCTGGAGCACGGCGGTGTAGTAGGTCAGCTCGGCGCGGCGGGCCCGGGTGTGGGCGCGGCCGACCAGCTCGGCGGGCGTGACCCGCGCGGTGGCGAGGCGCGCGACATCGTCGTACCAGAGCGGGCCGTTGCGGGCGTCGAGGTAGGCGCGGGCCTGATCGTCGTCGGGGTGGCCGAGCCGGCGGCCCTCGGCGACGATCCACAGCGCCATGTAGACCTTGAAGTAGTCGCCGATCCGATCGCTCGCGAGCGCCTGGTAGAAGTTGTCGCGCGCCTGATCGTAGCGCTCGTGCAGCAGCAGGAACGCCACCGACTGGATGTGCGTGTCGGCGCCGTTGGGATCGACGTCGCTCGCGCTCGACAGCAGCTCGGCGCCGTCGTCGGGCTTGCCGAGCGCCCAGAACAGCTTGCCGCTCTCGACCAGGCGCTCGCCCGCGAGGTTGGGCGGCAGGTCGAGACGCTCGCCGAGGTCGGCCCACAGCTCGAGCGCCGACGTGTAGTGGTTGGCCGCGGCCTCGGTGGCGCCCGCGCCCGCGGCGGCGTCGCCCGCCAGGCGCAGCAGCTTGGCGCGGGCATACTGCTCGGCCGGGCGCTCGCCCGGCAGCTTGATCGCGCGCTCGAAGTGCTTGCGCGCGGCAGCGTAGCGGCCGGTCTTCAGCGCGATCGTGCCGAGCATCTCGAGGGCCTCGATCGTCGGCGCGGTCGCGACCGACGTCTCGAGCTCGGCCTGGGCGCCCGCGAGATCGCCCTGGCTGACCAGGCCGCGGCCGTAGGTGGCGAGCGCCTCCGACCACGTCGTGGTCCAGGCCTGGGCCGGGAACGCCGTCACCAGCCCGCGGAAGATCGCGTCGAGCTCGTCGAGCCGCGCCTTGGCGGCGATCGGCCGCGCGCCGTACACCAGCCGCGCCAGCCGCTCGCGGTACAGGCCGAGCAGGCGATCGGCGAGCGCGGCGTCGTCGGGCGCGCGGTCGCGGGCGCGCTCGAGCAGCGCGATCGGCTGGGCGACCCGCGGGACGTCGGCAGCGGTGGTGCCAGCGCACGCCAGGAGCGTCGCGTCGTCCGGAAACCGGACGAGGCCGTCGAGGCAGATCGACAGTGCCGCCAGGGTCTTGGCGTCGTCGTCGCCGCCGTCGGTGGCGCGCACCGCCCGGGCCAGCTCGGCCCAGTGGACCGCGGCGCCGTCGGCCGCCGACACCGCGCGGGCGATGTCCTCGAGCTTGCGATCGCGGCCGAGCCCGCGCAGCCCGACCAGCGACGTGCTGATGCGATCGGCACGGTGGTCCATCGCCAGCGCGATCGCGATGTCGCGGCTCGCCCCCAGCGCCGGGCGCAGGACCGCGCTGGCCGAGGCCGGGGTCGCGCTGCTGCCGCTCACCGCGGCGTCGGCGAGGTTGGCGCGGTTGATCGCCAGCTCGACGTAGCGATCGGTCAGCTCCGACGCCAGGCCGCGCTCGACGATCGGCGCCAGCACCAGGAGCGCGCCGCTGCCGATGCCGAGCGCGCCGACCCGGGCCTGGGTGACGTCGTCGGCGAACTCGAGGATCTCCTCGAGCTCGGCGCGATCGCGATCGGCCCGGGTCGGATCGGCGCCGCGCCGCAGGATCAGATCGAGCGCGACGTCGCGATCGGCGCCGCTGCGGGCGAACGCCGCGCGCGCGCGATCGAGGCGCGCCGGCCAGCCCGGCACCGCCGCCAGCTCGGTCAGCGCCGCCGGCTCGCCGCGCCACAGATCGGCGACCTCGCCGAGCACCGCCGACGCCCGATCGATGCGGCCGCTGGTCAGCGCGACGTCGAGGCGATCGCCCAGCACGGTCGCGAGCTGGGCCCGCAGCGCGGTGCGCTCGGCCCCCGGCGGCCGCGCCCACAGATCGTCGGTGCGCTCGGCGAAGTCGAGATCGTCGGCCAGCTCGTAGGGAGCGTCGGCCAGCGGCAGCCTCGGGGTTGCCGGCCGCGCGGGGTGGTGGCAGGCCAAGAGCACGGTCGACGCGACAACGACAGCCAGCGGGCGCACGCGTGGAAGGTAGCATCGCGAGTTCTTCGGTGCGTGGTGCACACGAGGAACAGCGGCGCGCTACATTGCGCGCGGAGGAACGCCCTTGTCCCAGACCGGAATCGTGGTCCAGAAGTACGGCGGCTCGTCGGTCGCCGATGTCGACAAGATCCGTCTCGTCGCGGCGCGCATCGCCCGTACCGTGGCGGCCGGCAAGAAGGTCGTCGTCGTGGTCTCCGCGATGGGCAAGACCACCAACGCGCTCATCGACAAGGCCAAGCAGGTCAGCCCATCGCCGTCACGGCGCGAGCTCGACATGCTGCTCACGTGCGGCGAGCGCGAGGCGATGGCGCTGGTCGCGATGGCGGTCGCCGAGGAGGGCCTCGAGGCGATCTCGTTCACCGGCTCCCAGGCCGGCATCACGACCAACGATCGCCACTCGGGGGCGCGCATCCTCGAGGTCCGACCGTTCCGCATCGAGGACGAGCTGCACCGCGGCAAGGTCGTCATCGTCGCCGGCTTCCAGGGCGTGTCGTACAAGCGCGAGGTCACGACCCTCGGCCGCGGTGGCTCCGACACCACCGCGGTCGCGCTCGCCGCCGCGCTGCGTGCCGACTACTGCGAGATCTGCTCGGACGTCGACGGCGTCTACACCGCCGATCCCCGCGTGGTGTCGTCGGCCGAGCTGCTGCACGCGATCAGCCACGACGAGATGCTCGAGCTCGCGGCCCAGGGCGCGAAGGTGCTGCACGACGCGTCGGTCGAGTTCGCGCGCGCCAGCGGCATCGCGCTCTACGCCCGCGCGACCAACAAGGACGGCGGCGGCACTCGCATCGACTGGAGCCCCGAGCGCGAGCGCCAGGTCGCCGCGGTGACCGGGCAGTCGGCGCTGATCCGGGTCCGCGCGACCGGCGGCGCCGCGGTCGAGAACTGCCTGCAGATCCTCGAGGCCGCGTCGATCCCGCTCACCCACCTCGACCTCGAGGGCAAGGACCTGCGCTGCTGGTTCACGATCGCCGATGTCCCCGACTGGAGCGCGGTGAAGCTGCGGCTCGAGAACGTGCTCGGCGCCGCGCTGGAGCTCGGCGAGGAGGGCGCGGTCACGATGGTCGGGCACGGCATCGGCGGCAACCCGGGCATCATCGTCCGCGCCCGTCAGGCCGCGATCGGCGCCGGCGTGCCGCTCAACGCGGTCAGCGTGTCGCCGCTGCGCATCACGCTGTGGTGCGATCGCCCCCACGTCGACGATCTCACGCGCGCGGTGCACAAAGCCTTCATCGAGTCGTGACCGTCGGCGCGTGGCTGTGGCGTCGCGATCGGCCGCTGGTGTGGGCGCACCGCGGCGCCAGCGCCCACGCGACCGAGAACACGCTCGCCGCGTTCGCGCTGGCCGAGCCCCATGGCGCCGACGGCATCGAGCTCGACGTCCAGTGCTGCGCCACCGGCGAGGTCGTGGTCTTCCACGACGACGATCTGCGCCGCCTCGCCGATCGACCCGAGCGGATCGCGGCGACGCCATGGTCGGACTTGCGCGACGTCGCGCTGCGCGGCGATCACCGCATGCCGCTGCTCGCCGACGTCTTCGCCGCGACCGCGCTGCCGATCAACGTCGAGCTGAAGTCGTTCGACCCCGGCCAGCCCGGCCCGCTGCCCGCCGCCGCCGTCCGCGCGATCGCCGCGCATCCGGGCGCCGCCGATCGGGTCGTGGTGTCGTCGTTCGATCACATCGCGCTGTGGCAGCTCCACGCGATCGCGCCGCACCTGCCGATCGGCTTCCTGTTCGAGCCCGACGCGCCGTCGCCGCCGCGCACGCTCGGCGGCAGCTCGATCCATCCGCCCCACGCGCGGTGTACGCCCGAGGCGGTCGCCGCATGGCACGCGCTCGGTCTCGCGGTCCACGCCTGGACCGTCGACGATCCCGATCGGCTGCGCGCCCTCGCCGCGGCCGGGGTCGACGGCGTGTTCGCCAACGATCCGCGCGCCGCCCGCGCCATCCTCGCTAGTCGGTGATCTCGAACCGCAGCGTGACGATCTGGCCGCCGCGATCGAGCGTCGCGTCGATCGCCGCGGCGCGGTAGAGCTCGAGCCACAGCGCCGACAGATCCTGCGGCGTCTCGAGGGTGTGGCCGTTGATCTTGGTCAGCACGTCGCCGACCGCGACGTCGACCGCGGCGAAGGCGTCGGCGTCGACGAAACGCACCAGCTGCCAGCCGCGGAACACGTCGCCGGGCCGCAGCGCGTTGACCTCGAGGCCGCGCAGCAGCTCGGCCGGTCCGGCGTCGAGCACCTCGTTGATCGCGGCCCGCGTCACCGTGCCGGTCCGGACCCCGGCCGGCCGCGCCGCGTCCCTCGGCGCGACCCCGCCATCGACCGCGACCGCGGCGTCGGCGCCACCCGCGCGCGGATCGTCCACGTCGAACGTCGACGACGGGTGGACCTTGGGGCCACACGCCGCGGTGACCGCGAGCACCAGCGACAGCACACGCATGCCCGACGCTGGCCCGGCCGCGGCCGCCGCGCAAGTTATTCGCGGACCAGCGCCAGCACCGCGTCGACGATCGCGGCGGTCACCGCGTCCATCGGCTGCTCGCCGTCGAGCACGACGATGGTCTCGCCCCGCGCCTGCAGCTCGGGGATCACCTCGTCGTAGCCCGCGGCGACCCGGCGCTGCATCGCCAGCTCCTCGAACAGCTCCTGGGTCCGGCCCGCCGCGGCGCGCCGATCCGCCGCGATCTCCGGCCGCACCCGCAGGAACAGCGTCAGATCCGGCCGCCGGGCGTGCTGGTTGAGGGTCGCGATCCACGCCCGCGCCGCGCCGGTGCCCTGATACGCCAAGGACGAGTGGTACCAGCGATCCGAGATCACGATCGTCCCCGCCGCCAGCGCCGGCCCGACCTCGCGCTGGCCGTGATCCAGGCGATCGGCGGCGAACAACAGCCCGAACGTCGCCTGATCGATCGCCTCGCCCTCGATCGCGTGGCCGCCGGTCAGCATCGCGCGGATGAGCGTGCCGATCGGTCCGTCGGACGGCTCGCGGGTGACGTGGGTCGGATAGCTGCGCGCCGCCAGCGCCTCGGCCAGCCGCCGGGCCTGGGTCGTGGTGCCAGCGCCGTCGAGGCCCTCGAGAACCACGAGCTTGCTCATCGCCGCGCAGGATAACAGAGGACGCCGCCAGCCTAGCGCGACCGCGGCAACAGCATCAGGTACGCGTGCGGCGCCAGCTCGACCAGCACGACCCGATCGGCCGCGGTCTTCGCGACCAGCGGATACCAGTCCTCGTCCTGGTAGAGCGGGTTGCCCTCGACCTGCTCGGGCGCGTACAGATCGAGCTCGACGTAGCGGCCGCCGATCGCGGCGTCGACGGCGAGGGCGTAGCTCCACTGCCGCGTCGACTTGAACGGATAGAGATCGTTGTGCAGCGCGCCACCGTACACCAGCACCAGCGGCCGGGTCTCCTGGCGCTCGTCGCGGTAGCGGACCGCGCTGCGGGTGACGCGGTCGAGCTCGCGGGTCACGATCGCGAGCAGCTTCTCGGCCTCGACCCCGTCCTGCGGCGCGACCGCGTCGAGGTCGGCGCAGGTCAGCCGCATCACGTGGGCGGTGATCGAGTTGGCCTTGGTCACGCCGAACAGCGACGAGATCTGGGTCTTGGTCGAGGGCGGCCGCTTCATCGCGGTCTCGACCTGCCGCGAGTTGGCGACGCCGGTCTTGCACGCCGGATCGACCATCCAGGTCTCGATCACCAGATCCGACGTCCGGCTCGCCAGCGCCGGCAACAGCTCCGTCGCGAACCGGACCAGCGCTGGCTTGCCGCCGCCGTCGCGATCGGTGCGCTCGTGGAGCTCGCCGATGCCGATGACCCGCGGCTGATCGACCAGCAGCGCCAGCGCCGCGGCGCCGACGTCCGGATAGATCGTGTGGCGCGGGATGAAGTCGACCTGCGGCGCCTTCGGCTTCTTCGCCTTCGGCAGCTTCGGCACCCGGATCTCGAGCCGCGATTCGTACGGATGATCGTTGCCGTCGCACGCGACCAGCACCAGCCCCAGGGTCGTGAGCAAGCCGATCGACGCGTACAGCGTCCAGGCGACGAGCGGCCACGACTCCAGCCGAATCAGCAGCGCTCGCACGGGCGCTAGGACAACACCGGCGTCGCCCGGTTGCCGGAATCGCGCGTCATCGCCCATCGCTTTCGGCCGCCTGCTAGAGTGCCGGCATGGCGCCGCGGCCCGAGCATCTGCGTCTGGTCCCTCTGTTTCGCGGCTTCACCGAGGAGGAGCTGGCGCCGATCGCGGCGCTGTTCCAGCCCGCGATCCCGCGCGACGGCGGCGCGCTGTTCGAGGCCGGCGAGCCCGCGACCGAGCTGTACCTGCTCGTCGAGGGCGAGGTCACCCTGGTCCGCCCCGCCGACGACACCTACCGCCTGCGTCCCCCCGCGCTGATCGGCGAGCTCGGCGCGCTGACCGGGCTCCGGCGATCGTGCCGCGCGGTCGTGGCGGGCGAGGCCGAGCTGTGGAAGCTCGAGGCGTCGAAGCTGCAGCTGCACTTCGCCGACAACCAGGAGCTTGGCGTCCGGTTCCTCGCCAACCTGCTCGAGACCGTCGCCGACAAGGTCCACCGCGATCAGCGCCGCATCGGTGACATGCGCCAGAACCTGGTGCGGACCCAGAAGGAGCTGAAGCAGATCCGCGACCTGATCCTCGAGAGCCCGGAGAGCACGATCTCGCAGCCGATCCACGACGCGGTCGATCAGCTCATCAGCCACAACCGCCGCGTCAACTACCACGTCGAGCCGCCGAACTCGCTGGTCGCCAGGTTCCGCCTCGACGCCGGCGTCGCCGACGTCGCCGAGCTGTCGCGCACCCACGTCACGCTGACCTGGCCCGCGCCCAAGCTCCCCACCAGCGGCGACTGGATCGCCGGCGTCCTCGATCTGGCCGGCACCGAGGTCCCGGCCAGCGGCAAGATCGTGCGCCTCGACGGCAAGCGCGTCACCGTCGAGCTCGATCTCTTCATCGACGCCTACGCCCAGACCCTCGAGGGCTACCTCACCCGGGTGCAGTTGCTTGATATCCTCGTGTGATAGCGCGAGGTGAGCGTTCGTTACTTCGCGGAGACTTTACCGGCGGTCTCGGCCTTGGGAGCGGCCTTCGGGGCCGCCTTCGGCGTCGCGGGCGCCTTGGGGGCGGGCTTCGCCTCGGCCTGCTTGCCCTCGGCCTTCTCGTCCTTCTTCACCGTCTTCGTCTCCGCCCCGTCGTGCGGGCAGGCCATGGCGGCCGGAGCGAGGAACGCGATCGACACGACAGCAGCGAGGATGGTCTTCATGGCGCCGAGCATGCCATCGCTCCACGATGCCGCCAAGTCCCGAACTTCATGCGACACCTGCGACAAGCGCCGAAAGTTCGCGGCGTAGCGTCAGCGGCCGCGGCGGATGCGGCCGGCGTTGTGCTGCTCGAGGAAGTCGCCGATGAGGTAGAGCTCGTCGCGGACCCGGGCGCGGTTGTCGTAGCCGACGAACAGCTCGGGGTAGCGATCGGCGAGCTGGTGCATCGGGTGCTCGTGCATGCGCTCCATCGCCATCGCGCAGTCGGCGCCGAGCTGCGACTCGTCGATCTCGACGGCGGGGAGCTGGATCGGCGGGTTGGGCTCGCCGCGCATCATCCGATCGGTGTCGATCATGCTCGACAGATCGTTGGCGGCGATCGTGCGCTGGTTGAGCGGCGCGAGCCCGAAGCGGCGCTCGATGTGGGCCAGCACCGAGCAGTGATCGAGGACGACGCTCGACACGCCCTGCTTCACGTACGGACCGGCGACCAGGGTCGGCACCCGGAAGCCCATCTGGCCGAAGCCCATGCCGGCGAAGTCGTCGACGGTGGTCGGCGGCGCGACGTGATCGAAGAAGCCACCGTTCTCGTCGTAGGTGACGACGAGCATGCAGCGCTCCCACAGCGGCGAATTGGCGAGCGCGGTGTACACGGCGCTGATGAACTGCTGGGCGTAGGCCGGGTGCAGCGGCGGGTGATCGTCGTTGGCGAAGAACGACGGATCGACGTGGTTGATCGGCGCGAGCGTGCCGCTCATGCAGTCGCGCAGGAAGT
>JAYTAJ010001194.1:0-5821 GCA_043737575.1 Myxococcales bacterium
CGGGTCGTGCGATCGGGCAGCCCGTCGCGGGCGTACATCGCGACGTAGGCGGCGACCGCCTCGGGATCGGCGGCGGCGCGCCAGCGCGCGGCCTTGAACGCGGTCCAGCCCGCCGACAGCCGACCGTCGCCGCGCTGGGTCAGGTAGCCGAGGCGGGTCGCGTCGTCGCCGCGCGCCAGGCCCTGGATCGCGGCGAGGGTGGCGTCGTCGACGCCGAAGCCCGACGGCGGCGGCGGCGTGATCACGACCGCGGCCGCGATGCGATCGCCGTGGTGCTGCGCCAGGTGCAGCGCGATGAGCGTGCTCATCGAGTGACCGACGATCGCGAAGCGATCCCACGCCAGCGCGTCGGCGAGCGCGACCACGTCGGCCGCGGCCTCGATCACCGTGAACGCGCCGCCGCGATCGCGCGATCGGCCGTAGCCGCGCAGATCGGCGAACGCGAAGCAGAAGCGCGCGCCGTCGAGGTAGCCGCGGGCGCCGTCCCAGGTCGAGGTGTCGGCCATCCAGTCGTTCAGGATCACGACGCGGATCGGCCCGGCGCCGACGAGCTCGTGGCCCAGCGTCATGGCGAGGTGACGCGCAGCCGCAGGGTCGCCTTGGCCTCGACGTCGGCGCGCTCGAAGGCGATCGGAGGCTGCACGTTGGTGCGCCACAGCTCGGCCTCGTCGGCGTGGTGCGCCGAGTCGGGATCCTCGGACTGACCGCCGGGGATGGCGTTGCGCGCGATCGGCCCGGCCGGCGTCATCTCGACGACGAGGCGCTGCGACGCGCCGCTGCCGAAGCTGAAGTTGGTCGCGCCGTAGATGCCGAAGTTGCCGGGGTCGACCGCGCCGAGATCGCTGTGGCGCGGGAAGCCGTCGGGGAACGTCGCGTCGGTCGGCGTCGGCACCGACACCTGCTCGTTGCCGTCGAGGGCGGGCACCACCTGGCTGAACCGCACCGCGTGCAGCCGGCCCCACCGCCACTGATCGCGATCGGTGCCGAGCTCGCCGGTGAGGAACCCGTAGCCGGCGATGATCGCGCGGACGATGCGCTCGTCGCGGGTCTCGACCACGGTCGCGGTGAGCAGATCGTCCCACAGCACGCTGTCGTCGTAGCCGGTCACGCCCGCATAGTCGGCGCGGAAGGTCGCCATCGACATCGGCGCGGTCATCGCCCACTCGAGGGCGCGCGCCGCCTGCAGCGTGCCCGGGCGGCGGCCGATGCGCGCGGTCTCGTCGTTGAACGCCAGCGGCGCGAGCCGGGTGAGGATGCCGTTGAAGACGGTGGTGCCGACGCTGTCGGTGATCTCGGCCGCGGCGGTGGCGCCGACGCCGTGGGGCGTCGCGAAGGTCCAGGCCGAGAGGCGCGTGCGCGCGTCCATCAGGATCGCGCGGCCGGCCGGCCCGATCTCGGTCATCGCCGCGGTCAGCGCCGGATCGTCGGTCGTGGTGCCGAGCGCGTGATCGATCGCGGCGACGATCGGCGCGCGCATCGACTCGCCGAGGATGGAGGTCGACTCGCCCTGCAGCGCGACCATCGCGTCGGGCGTGACGGTGTCGGACGCGACCAGCGCGTCGAGCCGCTGGCGGATGCGGGCCTGACGGTAGCCGACGTCGAAGTCGCCGCCGATGTAGAACGCGTCGTTGCAGGCGTTGCCGTCGGTGGTGACGCCGACGTTGTCCTGGTTCGACGTCGCGATGTAGCCGCGGGCCGGGTTGATCTCGTGGGGGATGTAGCGGTCCTCGAGATCGGCACCCCACTCGTGATCGCCGCTCGCGCCGTCGAGGATGAACTGCGGCGAGGTGCCGGTCGGCACGCCGGTGCCGCTGTACGCGAAGGTGCAGGCGAGATCGTCGCGGATCGGCACCCGCGACTCGGTCGACCACCGGATGCCCTCGGTCGCCGACGCGAACGAGAAGTTCTGCGAGCCGACCCGGAACGCGTCCTGCGCGGTCTCGGCCTCGGCGAAGGTCGACGCGTCGAGCAGCGCCGCGAAGAAGCCGAGCTCGTTGGAGACGTCGTGGCCGGTGTAGCGGACCGACAGCGCGCTGCCGACGGTGTCGCTGGCGGTGGCCGGCGGCACCAGCGTGCCCGGGATCAGCGGCCCGTGGTGCGGCACGTTGTAAACCCGGTACGGCTCGGGCGTGGTGCTGCCCTGGCGGCCGATCGGCTCGTCGATGATCTCGAGCGCGACGTCCTGGTTGCGGAAGCGGACCGAGACCGGGGTCCACACCGGCGCGTCCGGGATGCCGTCGTTGCGGAAGGTGACGCGCTCGTTGTAGACGTCGGTGACGTCGTAGCCGGTCGTGGTCGCGCTCCACGCCAGCGTGCGGTTGAAGCCGAGCACGATGCCGGGCAGACCCGCGAACGCGACGCCCTGGGCGTCGATCATGCGCTCGCCGCGCGCGTCGGCGGTGTTGAGGTGCACGAACCACCAGACCGGCGGCGCGATCAGCGACAGGTGCGGATCGTTGGCGAGGATCGGGTTGCCGCTGGTGGTGTGATCGCCGCTGACGACCCAGCTGTTCGAGCCCATGTGGGGATCGCGGCGGGTCAGCGGGTTCTGGTCGAGGCGGGCGAAGAACGCCTCGGCGCCGGCCAGGGCGCGGGGATCGACGTCGACCGCGCGGCTCTTGGCGCCGACCTTGGCCCGCGTGCCGATGTCGGCGGCGACGTTGGGGAAGCCGTCGTCGCGGGTGTAGATCGCGCGGGCCGGTCGCTCGGTGAAGAAGTCGGCGTAGACCCCGGCGCGGGCGACGATGCGGGGATCGGCGTCGGTCTCGGGGAACGCGGCGACGACACCCGCGCGCGCGGCGGTGCGGCCGATGTCGGAGTCGGCGTCGTACGACAGGTTCCAGGCCTGGAAGCGGGCCAGCGCGAACACGTCGGCCGGCGTCCAGTGATCGGCGAACGGGCTCGACAGGATCAGCGCCAGCGCCTCGTTGCCGCGGCTGGTGACGAAGCCGTCGGCGTTCAGGACCTTGTCGATGTACTGGTTGACGCCGTCGACGAAGGCCTCGGCGACCTTGCGGCTCGGGTCGTCGACCGGCAAGGACGCGTAGATCGCGCGGCCCTGGCGAGCGAAGCCGAGGAAGCGCTGGGCGCGATCGTCCTCGATGAGCGTCGGGCTGAGCGCGCCCGCGACCTCGGCCAGGCGGCCGGTCACGCTGCGGCGGATGAACTCCATCTGCGCGAAGCGATCCTTCGCCATCAGATAGCCCTCGACGACCTGGAGGTCATGGACCGTCGTCGCGTAGATGTGGGGCACCGCGCGATCGTCGTAGATCACGTCGACCGGGCCATCGAGGCCGTCGAGCGACAGCGGCTCGCCGCCCTTGGTGCCGCCGTCATCGCCACACCCCGCGATGCCACCTACCGCCACCAGCGCTGCGAGCCATCGGTACGTCGAAGCCATGAACCGGACTCTACCCCCGTTCGCCGCGAACCGATGTGCGCCCGGGTGGACTACGGGTGAAACGGCACCTCGCACCAGGCGATGACCGCGGCGCGGTGGTCCTCGTCCCAGTCGCGAAACGCCTCGGCGAACCCGAACGACGCGAGGCGATGATGGCGGTCGTGGGCGGCGGCGAAGCCGAGGCGCGTGGCCTCGACCCGCCAGTCCTTGTCGTCGTCGAGGACGTGGAGGAGGAAGCGCACGCTGTGCATGGCGCACGGCGACAGCTCGGTCGTCATGGCCCAGCGGAGCAGCGCCGCGAGGTTCCACGGCGCGATCCCGGCGGCCGCGGCCAGCGACGGGAACGCCCGCGCCAGCCGCGCCATGCGCTCGTCATCGGTGTGGCCCCAGCGCTCACGCACCAGCATCGAACGTTCGAGGCGGACCTGGCGCACGCTGTCATCGGTCATGCACGGGTTGGTCGCAGCGACCCGGCCGGAAGTTGCCGCTTCGTGCGATGCTGCGCAGACGATGGACGGGCTGGCGTTCGTGCAGGAGATCGAGGCGCGCAAGGCCGAGCGGCTGGTCGCGATCGTCGGCGCGGGGCGGATGTCGCTCACCGACGGCGCGGTCGGCGATCCGGCGGCGATGCTGCGGGTCGCCCTCGCCAACGAGATCAGCGTGAGCGAGCTGGCGGCGGCGTGGATGCCGGCGACGCTCGAGCTCGACGTCAAGCTGGCGTTCGCCCGTCAGGCCGGCGACGAGGCCGGGCACTTCGAGCTCGTCGCCGAGCGGCTGGCCGCGCTGGGGTTCGACGTCGCCGGCTTCGAGCCGCCGCCCGACAACGCGCTGTTCGCGTACCTGAAGGGCCTGCCGACGACGATCGAGCGCATCGCCGCGGGGCTGGTGACGCTCGAGTCGATCGCCTACGGCGTGAACGAGAGCTTCATGGCGTACTGCGCCCAGCGCGGCGACGACGAGACCGTGCGGATCTATCGCGAGTACATCCAGCCCGACGAGCGAGCCCACCAGCAGCTGGGTCAGCGCCTGCTGGCGAAGTACGCGACCACGCCCGAGCTGCAACGCGCGGCGCGCGACGCGGTGATGGCGGTGCTGGATCTGGCCGAGACGTCGCGGGCCCAGGCGGCGCAGCGCCTCGGCATCGCCTGTTTCCCGGGTTGCTGATCAGCGCGCGGGGTAGAGCTCGCGCAGCAAGGTGTACGAGCGGCGGCGGGCCTCGGGGTCGGGGACGGCGCACAGGACCATCAGCTCGTCGACCCGGGTCGCGGCGACCAGCGCGTCGAGCTGCTGCCGCACCGAGGCCGGGCTGCCGACGACGTTGGTGGCGAGCCAGTCGTCGGCGAAGGCGCGCTCGTCGGGCGCCCAGGCGTAGGCGGCGGTCTCCTCGAGGCTGGGGTAGGCGCCGGGACGACCGCGCCGCAGCCGCAAGAACGCCAGCGCGTTGGGCAGCGCGAGGCGGCGGGCCTCGGCGTCGGTGTCGGCGACCACGACGATCGCGCCGATCATCGCCTGCGGCGCGGCCAGGGCCGGAGACGGGCGGAAGCCGTCGCGGTACAGCGCCAGCGCGGGCAGCGTGTTGTGATGGCTGAAGTGGTGGGCGAACGCGAACGGCAGGCCGAGCCGCGCGGCGAGGCGGGCGCCGTAGTCGCTCGAGCCGAGGATCCACACCGGCGGCTCGTGGCCGACCGCGGGCACCGCCTGGATCGGCGCGAACGGATGGCCGTCGGGGAACGAGCCGCGGAAGAACGCCCACAGCTCGGCGAGCAGCTCGGCGAGATCGTCGGCCGTGCGGGCGCCGCGCCGCAGCGCCGACGCGGTGAGCTGGTCGGTGCCAGGCGCGCGGCCGATGCCGAGATCGATGCGGCCGGGGAACAGCGCCTCGAGCGTGCCGAACTGCTCGGCGATCGCGAGCGGCGCGTGGTTCGGCAGCATCACGCCGCCCGAGCCGACCCGCAGGGTGGTCGTCGCGGCGGCGACCTGGCCGATCATCACCGCGGGCGCCGACGACGCGATGCCGGGCATGCCGTGGTGCTCGGCGAACCAGTAGCGGTGGTAGCCGAGGGCCTCGACGTGGCGGGCCAGCGCGATGCTCTCGTGGAGCGCGTCGGTCGCGGAGGCACCGCGGCGGACCGGGACGACATCGAGCACCGACAGCGGGATCGTGGACATCCCGCCAGACATACCCCGCCGCCGGCAACGCGCTACTGACGCTACTGCACGCGCAGCGCGACCACGCGCCACGCGACGCCGCCGCGCCGATCGCGGCGGACCACGACGATCTGACCGTCGATCGGGGCCTCGACCGTCAGGTGCGCGATCAGATCCTGCTCGTCCTCGAGCTCGCCGATCGAGGTCAGCCACGCGACCTCGTCGTCGGTCGCGGCGTCGATCGCCAGCTCGCTCTCGCCGCGGTCGGCGAGA
>JAYTAJ010001195.1:0-2533 GCA_043737575.1 Myxococcales bacterium
TGCCTCGACGTCGGCAAGGCCGGCGGCCGCTGCGTGATCGCGCGGGGGCGGCGCGACGGTGGCGGTGCCATCACGCTGCGGGTCCACGCCGATCGCAACCAGCGCCTCGGCGGCGCGATCGACATCACCGAGGTGCCGCTGTCGGCGATCGCCGCGCTGGTCGGCACCACGATCCCCGCGGGCGCGAGCCTCGACGCGGCCGGGCTCGCGGTCGGCGGCACCGTCGACGCGCCGACCTTGAGCGGCACCGTGCGCGTCACCCGCGGCTGGCTGCTCGACACCTTCGTCGGCGACGGCGAGCTGACGGTGCGCGAGAGCGGGCCGGGCGCGATCGCCTTGACCGGCAGCTTCCTCGACGGCCGCCTGACCCTGCGGGGCACGCTCACCACCGCGGCGCCGTACCGCCTCGACGTCACCCTCGAGGCGACCCGGGTGACGATCGACTCGGTGATCGATCTGGCGAAGCTGACCGGGCTGCCGACCGCGCGCGCCGCGGTGTCGGGTCGGGTCCGGGTCCGCACCGCGCTCGGCGATCCCAAGGCGCCGCTCGACGTCGCGATCGAGCTGTCGGAGCTGACCACGACGGTCGCGGTGCCGGGCTTCGGCGCGACGCCGACGCCGATCGACGTCCGCCTCGCCACCCCGGTGGTCGCGACCTACGACGGCGTGACGCTCGCGCTCGCCGAGCCGGCCGCGCTCGACACCCCGCTCGGGACGATCGCGGTGAGCGGTAAGCTGGCGGCGGCGGCGGTCGAGCTGTCGGCCCGGGGCACGCTCGATCTGGGCCGGGCCCGGCCGCTGGTCGGCCCCGTCCTCGACGACATCCGCGGCGGCGCCCAGCTGACCGCGACGGTCACCGGCCGCCTCGCCGATCCGCGGATCACCGCGACCCTGGATCTCGAGGACGTCGCGGTGCGGCTGCCGCGCCAGGACGCGGTGCTGCGCGTGCCCGAGGGGCGCATCGCCCTCGACGACGGCGAGGTGTCGTTCACCGGCCTCCGGCTCGAGGTCACCGACGGCTACTCCGACGCGGCCCAGGCGGCGCTGCGGGTGTCGGGCGGCATCGTGCTCGAGGCGTGGCGGCCGGCGGTGTGGAACGTGCTCGTCGAGGGCGATCTCGCGGGCGAGATGCTGGTGGCGGTGGCGCCCGCGGCGATCGCGTCGGCGACCGGCGTCGCGGATCTGACGGTGCGCCTCCAGGGCGAGGGCGCGTTCCCGCCGATCGACGCGGTGGTGGTGTTCGATCCGGCGCGACCGCTGACGATCCTGCCGCGGCTGGTGCACCACGAGCTGGCGCTGACCGAGGGCACGATCACGCTGAGCGATCGGCCGGCCAACCAGTGCGCGGGCGCGACCTCGGCGTGCAAGCGCATCGAGATCGACGAGGTCGGCGGCTCGCTCGACGGCGAGGGCCGGCTGCGCGCGATCCGCGGCACCGTCGATCTCCAGGACTGGAAGCTGGTCGGCGCCGACGTGACCGCGTCGGCCGACGCGGTGCCATACCGCGCGCCGCGCTCGCTCGATCTGGTGCTGAACGTCGACGGGCTGCGCGCCGTGTACAACGAGCTCGACGGCCTCGAGGTCGCGGGCAAGGTCGAGCTGGTCAGTGGCCGCTACCTGCGCGACATCTACCTCGGCGACGCGCTGGTGCCGCGGACCTCGAGCGTGCCGTCGCCGCCGCCGTTCTGGGAGTCGTGGCCGCTGGTCGCCGACGCGCGGCTCGAGCTCACCGTCGACGCGCGGCGGTTCTCGGTGGTGAACAACATCGCCAACATCGACATGTTCGGCACGCTGGTGCTGACCGGCACGCCGAGCGATCCGCGCATCGACGGCACGATCAGCGTGCAGCGCGGCACCTTCCGCATCCCGGCGTTGCGGCCGCGGTTCTCGCGCACCAGCGGCACGGTGACGTTCTCGCCGCTGCTGCCGCCCGGCGAGACGCCGCGGCTCGACATCACCAGCGAGGCCGACTACCGCGATCCGTCCGGACAGGATCACCTGATCACGCTGATGGTGCGGGGCTCGCTCGGTCAGCCCGACTGGGATCTGTCGACCGCGTCGGGGCTGAACAAGGCGCAGACCTTGACGCTCATCATCTCGGGCCGCACCCCCGAGGAGTTCCGCCGCGGCCTCGGCCAGCAGGCGATCGGCAGCGATCCGACGCGCATCAACCCATCGACCGACGACTCCCAGGGCTACACCGACGAGCTGGTGCGCCAGACCGCGGGCGAGTTCCTGACCCGCGCGGTCGAGGACACCCTGCGCGGGCTGTCGGGGCTCGACGTCGCGCGCATCGAGGTCAACACCACGGCGTTCGGCTTCCACGGCGAGAAGCGGGTGTTCGAGAACGCGCAGCTGGTGGCCGACCTCGAGCGCACGACGCGGGGCTCGACGGTGAACACCCGCGCCGAGCTGCGGCTCCGACGATCGGTCAGCGCCGAGGTGTCGTGGCTGGTGAAGAACTTCGACGACGCCGCCGAGCGCGACATCAACGACCTCGAGATCAAGCTGGTCCTGCGCACCGACTGGCGCC
>JAYTAJ010001196.1:0-5820 GCA_043737575.1 Myxococcales bacterium
CGTCGCCGACGATCCCGGCGCCAGGCCCGGCGCCGACGCCCGCACCGCGACGATGCGATCGTGGACCAGATCCCAGCTCGGCGTGGTCTCGGGCCCGCACGCGGTCAGCGCGCCGAGCGCGGTCAGGGTGGCGAGCAGCGGCGCCAGCTCGCGCCACGGCACCAGGGCGGTCGTCCTCATAGCTCACCTCGCAGGCCGATCGACGGCAGGATGGGCAGGCCCTCGATCACCGACCGCTCCGAGTAGTCGAAGCTGTACTCGGTGCCGAGGATCGGCGGGTTCAGGTAGACGTTGGCGACGTCGACGAACAGGGTCAGCGCGCGCTTGCCGCTCCACCGCCAGGTCCGATCGATGCGGACGTCGAGCTGGTGGTGGCCGGGCCCGCGGCTGGCGTTGATCTCGCCGTAGATCGGCACGTAGCGATCGTTGTCGCTGTCGTAGATCGAGCCGAGCACGTCGGTGTCGAGCTGGCCGGTGGTGTACTGGAAGCGCGCGCCGATCTGCCACGCGCCGCGCTTCCAGCTGGCCGCGACGTTGAGGTCGTGGGTCTGAACGAAGTCGAACAGCCGCTCGGTCGCGCCCGGGCGATCGACGCGCGTCGACCGCGACAGCGCGTACGACACGAACCCGAACCACGGGCCGCGTCGCATCGCCGTGAACAGCTCGCCGCCGTAGGTGGTGCCGCGGCCGTGGTTGGCGAAACCGTCGCCGTCGCCGCGGGTGAGCAGCGCGGTGCGATCGGTGTAGTAGAGCGACGCCTGGACCTTGGTGCCGGGCGCCAGCGCGTGCTCGACGCCGAGGATGACCTGGCTCGACCGCTCGGGGTGGAGCGACGGATCGAGCAGCTCGCTGAGGTACTCGGCGGGGCGGCGGTAGGCGCCGGCGACGAGGCGGACCTTGGTGCGATCGGTCGCGGTGAACGCCAGCTCGCCGCGCGGCTGCACCGCGAGATCGCGGCTGCGCGCGAAGGCGTCGACCCGCAGCGCGGTGGTGAGGCGCAGCTTGGGCGTCAGGTTGGCCGACAGCGCGGTCCACGCCGCGAGGTCGGTCACCCACACCACGTCGTCGAACGTCATCGACGGATCGGTCGGCGGCCCCTCCTCCATCTCGGGCTCGCCCTCGTCCTCGAACCGCGGCGTCGCCAGATCGAGGGCCCAGCGGCCGACGTCGACCTCGCCGCCGAACCGCAGCTCGACGTCGCGCAGCCCGGCGGCCTGGGTCCAGCGCCGCGTCACCTCGCTCCGGGTCGTGCCGCCGAGCTTGTCGGCGCGGTAGTAGATGCTGCGGCCGAGCTCGAACTTCACCCGCTCCGCGATCGGCGACGCCGCGACCGTCACCGACCACGGCCCGTTGCGGTAGCGGCCGTCGGCGATCAGGCGCGCGAAGCTGGTCTCGGCGTAGAACCGCTGATCGGGATCGGCCTCGTCGTCGGCGATCAGCTCGGCGACGTCGCGGGTGCCGAGCAACGACAGCGAGCCGCGCCAGCGCGACGACAGCTCCTGATCGAGCCGGGCCTGGCCGTCCCAGTAGTGCGGCACGGTGGTGAGCTGGATCGCGGCGTCGTCGGGGATGAGGCTCGGCAGGATCAGATCGACCACCGAGCGCCGCACCGCGACCAGGAACGTGCCGTCCTTGCCGGCCGGACCCTGGGCCAAGACGCCGCTGTCGATCACGCTGGTCTCGGCCTGGCCGCCGAGCGTGCGATCGCCGCCCCGGGTCGTGACCGACACGATGCCCGAGCTGGCGCGGCCGTGGGCGACGTCGAAGCCGCCCGGCACGTACTCGAGACCGGCGATCGCCGCGGTCGGGATGATCGACCGCAGGCCGATGTGATAGAGCAGCGGGATCGCGAAGCCGTCGACGAGGATGCGCGAATCCTCGGGCGCCGAGCCGCGGATCACGACGCCCGAGAAGCCGGTGAAGCCGCCGCCGGTGACGCCGGGCAAGGCGTCGAGCGACGCGATCAGATCGCCGCGCGCGCCGGGCATGGTCTCGACCTCGGCGCGATCGAGCGACGTCGCGCCCGGCGCCGACGGCGGGGTCTCGCTGTCGACCTCGATGATCTCGCCGACCAGGCCGATCGGCAGGAGCGCGAGGTCGGTGCCGTCGCCGTCGGCGGCGGCGAAGATCGACGGCTCGTAGCCGTCGGCGAGGACGATGACCGTGGTGGTCGGCTCGATCTCGGGGATCGTGAAGCGGCCGTCGGCGTCGGTGGTCGCGACCACGGTGCCGTCCTCGAGCGTGATCGAGGCGCGCCGCAGCGGCTTGCCGGTCGCGCCGTCGATCACCCGCGCGGTCACCGAGGGCTGCGCCGCAGCGGGCGCGGCGGCGGCGGCGACCGCGGCGACGATCGTGACAGCGCGGAGGGACAACAGCATGCGGCACCCTACCGTCCCCGCATTGCCGCCATTCGTTCAAGGATGTTTCGAAGTGTTGCAGGGGTGTCGAACTGTGAAGCTGGCGCCGCGCGCGCGCGCCGCTGCTATCGTGGCCGCGTGATCGACGCCAGCGCGCTCCACGTCCTCATGCTCGAGGACGACCGCCGCCTCGCCGAGCTGACCGCGCGCTACCTCGCGGGCCACGGCGTCAAGGTGACGATCGTGACCGACGGCGCCGACGGCGAGCTCGAGGCGCTGCGCCACACCTACGACTGCGTGATCCTCGATCTGATGCTGCCCGGACGCGACGGGCTCGAGGTCTGCCGCAACCTGCGCCGCCGCCTCGATCTGCCGATCATCATGGTGACCGCGCGCGGCGAGGAGGCCGATCGTGTGCTCGGGCTCGAGATCGGCGCCGACGACTACCTGACCAAGCCGTTCTCGGCGCGCGAGCTGCTCGCGCGGATCCGCGTCAACGTCCGCCGCGCCCGCGGCGAGGCCGGGCCGTCGCGCGGCGAGGTCCGGCGCGGCCGCCTGGTGCTCGAGCCCTCGGCGCTGCGGGTCACGCTCGACGGCGCCCAGGTCGAGGTCACCGCCTACGAGTTTGCGCTGCTCCACGCGCTGGCCGATCGGCCAGGCCGCGTGCTCACCCGCGAGCAGCTGCTCGATCTCGCGAAGGGCTCGGCCGAGCTGGCGTTCGATCGCTCGATCGACGTCCACGTGTCGCGGCTGCGCGCCAAGCTCGGCGACGATGCCCGCAAGCCGCGGCTCTTGAAGACCGTGCGCGGCGCCGGCTACGTCCTCGCGCTCGACGAGGATCAGCGATGACGCGGCGCCGCGGCCGCCTCGCGGTCCGGATCTACGCCTTCACCGTCGCGACCGTGGTGCTGTCGATCGTGCTGGTGACGTTCCTCATCAAGATCACCGGCAACCCACCGTGGCTGCGCGCGTACGGCACGACGGTCGCGACCCTCACGCGCCAGCTGAGCGAGCGCTACCCGACCCGCGACGCGCTGCTCGCCCACGTCGGCGACGCGACGCGGGCGATGGACGGCTCGCGCGCGATCTACCAGCGCGGTGGTGGGCGGCTGTGGCTCGACGGCGGATCGTCGTCGGCGTCGCCGACCGCCGACGAGTGGCGCACGATCGAGCGCGGCGGCACCATCGTGATCGACGACGACTACATCATCGCCGCGATCCCCGGCCACCCCGACCTCGCGTTCGTCCACCACCCGACCCACCACTTCCCCGGCCTCGGCTTCGCGATCGCGCTGGTCGCGATGCTGATCTTGGTCCTGTTGTCGTCGGTGTGGTTCGCGCGCGGCCTGGTGCGGCCGCTGCGACGCCTCGAGGCCGCGGCGATCGGGTTCGGCGAGGGCGACGCCACCACGCGAGCCCAGCTCGATCGGCCCGACGAGCTGGGCGCGGTCGGCCGCGCCTTCGACAGCATGGCCGATCGGATCGAGCAGCTGTTGCGGGTCCAGCGCGAGCTGCTCGCCGACATCTCCCACGAGCTGCGGACGCCGCTCGCGCGCATCCGCGTCGCGATCGAGCTGGCGACCGAGGACCCCGAGGCGGCGCGCGACGTGCTCGGTGAGGTCGGCATCGATCTCGGCGAGATCGATCAGATCATCGACGACCTGCTGACGGTGGTGCGGCTCGACGGTCCCAGCGCCGCGACCCGCCTGCCCCACGGCGCGGTGTCGCTCGACGAGCTGGTCGGCAAGGCCCGCGATCGCTTCGCGTCGCTGCACCCGCGCCGGGCGCTGCGGATCGGCGGCCACGACGACGCCGCGATCCACGCCGCGGTGATCCGCGGCCACGGCCCGCTGTTGCGCCGCGCCCTCGACAACCTGCTCGACAACGCCGCGAAGTACTCGCCGGCCGAGGTGCCGATCGTCCTGGCGACCTGGATGGCGACCGACGGCGTGGTGCTGGAGGTGATCGATCGCGGCGTCGGCATGTCGGCCGACGAGCTGGCCCACGCGTTCACGCCGTTCTGGCGAGCCGACGACAGCCGCAGCCGCGGCACCGGTGGCGTCGGCCTCGGCCTGGCGCTGGCGCGGCGGGTCGCCCGCGCTCACGGCGGCGACGTCACGCTGCGATCGCAGCCGGGCGCGGGCACGACCGCGTCGCTGTCGTTGCCGCGCTGATCACGGCGGCGGGAAGTCGACGCGAGCGGCCGCGATCCGGAGCCGATCAGCGCGGCGCGATCACCAACGTCGCGTTGCGGCGGGCGTCGGTGCGATCGTCGGGGTCGGCGGCGCCCGGCCGCGGCAGCGCGGTGACGACCAGCGTCCGGGTTCCGGACACGTCGACCTCGGCGGGCAAGGTCAGGCGATCGCCGTCCCCGGTCGCCCCGGGCACCAGCTGCACGACCCAGGTGACCTGCGACGACGCCCCGGTGAGCGAGATCGCGATCCGGGCTGGATCGCCGGCCTGGCGGGTGACGTCGACGTAGGCGGTGCCGAGCGTCATCGGCGCCAGCGCGACCTGACCGCCCGTGGTCCGCACCGCCGCGGCCCGTATCGGCTCGGCGAAGCTGGCGCCCTCCTCGAGATGCGCGGCGTCGGCCCGCGCGCCGGTGTAGACCCGCCACTTCGCGAACTCGACCGCGGAGTCGAGGAAGCCGACGCCGGCCCGGTCCTGCAAGATCGTGTCGAGCGCGTCCTCGAAGTCGGGCTCGGCGGCGTCGGCGGGGCTGCGCAGCCGCTGCCACAGCGCGCCGACGAAGCTGGCGTCGCCGGCGAAGTAGCGATCGCGGACGAAGCGCAGGTACAGCGCGGCGCCGTACATGAACCAGGTCTCGTAGCCGTCGTCGCGATCGAGCGACCAGTCGGGGCGGGCCTGGAAGTCGGCGACCTGCGCGACATACTGGTCGTCGTCGTCGTAGACCAGATCCTCGACGAAGGTCGCGGTCATCTCGTAGACGATCTCGCTGTCGCTCCAGTCGTCGGACGCCTGCAGGACGTGGTTGAGCTCGTGGGCGATCGTGGTGTCGAGGATCGCGCCGCCGTAGGGGCCCCAGGGATCGACGACCAGGTACGCGTAGGCGTCGTCGTGGGCCGTCGCGTCGTGCTCGCCGACGACGTCGACATAGCACTCGGCGCTGCCGCGCCACAGCCAGACGTCGAGGGCGCCGTCGTCGCCGCACTGGCCGGTGTCGTCGAGCGGCGGTCGGAAGCCGAGGATGCCGACCTCGACGTCCCAGGCGTGCTCGAGGTAGCCGAGCACCTCGCGCGCGGTCGCTTCCTCGTCGGCGGCGCGGTAGTGGACCAGCGCCGGGTGGCGGGTCGATCGCACGGCGAGCGGCCAGTACGACGGGTCGTCGCACGGGATGGTGTCGGGCGGGATCGGCGGTAGCACCGTCGCGCGCGCGTCGATGGCGGGGGCGTCGATCGCTGCGTCGGGGTCGCTCGACGGATCGCTGCCGCATCCACCG
>JAYTAJ010001197.1:0-13447 GCA_043737575.1 Myxococcales bacterium
GGCGTCCTTCGCGAACTGCGGCAGGATGCGCTTCAAGACGACGTGCTTGGCGAAGCCGGCGTGGCCGGTCATGCGCGCCAGGTAGATCTCGGCCATCCCCCCGAGCGCGAGGCGGGCGACGATCTCGTATCTCCCGAGTCGGGTCCCCGCAGGGAGCACGTCTTCCATGGCGAGCCGGGGCAGGATACCGCGCGAGAGCCGTCGGCGCGCCCGCAACCGCGGTCTTATCAGCGGGCCGAAACCCCGATAGCATGGCGCGATGCACGCGCGTGGCTGGTTCATGCCGCTCGCGGTGCCGCTGTCGCGCGGCTTCGATGCGTGCGACGCGATCTCCACGCACCCGGTCACCGACTCCTACGACGATCGCTGCTGCGCTGACCGGTGACGGCCGCCGCGGTAGGCTCTGCGCGATGCGCGCAGCTCTCGTCGGCGTCGTCCTGGTCTCCGCTGGTGTCGCCGCGGCCGATCCGCTGCCGACCGCGACCGTCGATGTCGACGGCGACGGCGCCGCTGATCAGGTGCACATCGAGGCGCCGGGCCAGCTGTTGATCGATCGCGGCGGCGGCGCCGGGCAGCTGGTGCCGTTCGGGGCCTCGGGCGCGCTGACCGACGCGCGGCTCACCATCGCCGGGCCGGGGCCGCTGCCGTTCGTGGTCGCGACCGCGAAGGTCGGCGGCCGGTGGGAGGCGATCGCCTTGCGCTTCGCGCGTGGCGGCGTCGCGCTGGCCGAGATCTGGCGCGGCGAGGTCGGCCCCGCCGGCGACGACGACGAGTACGAGCGCTGGATCGCCGCCGAGCCCGAGGGGCTGATCCGCTACCAGACCCGCGCCGATCATCGCCGCTGCGATGGCACGCCGACCGCGCTGTTCCGCGAGCGCTGGGACGACAAGACCGGCGGCTTCGTCGCGATCGCGCCCGCGCCGATCGCGGTGCCGAAGGGCGCCGCGGTGGTCGCCGCGAAGCCGGCGCCGTCGGGCGGCGTGATCGGCGGCTGGTACCGCGTGGTCAGCGCATCGACCCAGGCCGGCGCCCGCGACGCCAGCATGCTCGCGGTGCCGCGGGCGCTCGGCGACGACGATCCGGCGACGGCGTGGCGCGAGGACGGCGCCGACGACGGCCGCGGCACGGTGTGGAACTTCCGCGCCTCGGTCGCGGGCGGCAAGGCCGCGGCGCTGCGCATCGTGCCGGTCGGCGACGTCCGCGGCGCGGCCGGGCTCAACCGGGTCGCGCGGCTCGCGGTGATCAGCGCGAGCGGCACCGTCGTCGTCGACGTCCCCGATCCGCTCGCGGGCAAGGGCGCCGCGGCGCAGGCCTACACCGCGAGCCTGCCGACGCCGCTCGCCGGCTGCGTCTCGATCGCGCTGCTCGAGGTCCACCGCGGCAAGGGCGTCAGTCGCGGTGCGGGCACCACCGCGATCGCCGAGCTGGCGATCCTGGCCGACGTCGAGCTGACGCCCGAGGGTGCGGCGCCGCTGCTCGCGGCTCAGGTCGTGACCGGCGGGCTCGCGGGCGAGTCTGCGGCGCGGGCGCTGATCGTGCGCGGCGGCGCGGCGGTGCCCGCGCTGCGGGTCGAGCTCGAGCGCACCAAGGGCGCGGCCCGCGGCCGGCTGCTCGCCACCCTCGCGCAGATCCGCGATCCCGCCGTGACCGCACTGCTGGCGACCGCGCTCGCCGCGGGCGAGCTGACCGACACCGCGCTCGTGAACGCGACCGCGACCCTCGCCGCCCTCGGCCCCGACGGCAAGGCCGCGCTGCTCGCCGCCATCGCCAACCCGGTCGCCGACGAGGCCAGCCGCATCGCCGCCGCCACCGCCCTCGCCACGATCGATCGCGCCGCGCTGATCGCGCTGGTCGGGCGCGGCCGTCCGACGTTTCGCGCCGCCCTCGCCCGTCTGATCGTCCCGCTCGGCGCGCCCGCGCTGGTCGCCGCGGCCCAGGCCGGCGCCGACGAGCTGGTCCGCGCCGATCTGTGGCGCGCGGTCGCCCTCGCGGTGACGCCCGCCGATCGCGCCGCCACCGCTGCCGCGATGCGCGCCGCCCTCGACGCCGCCGGCGATCGCTACGAGCTGCGCTACCGCCTGATCGCCGGGCTCGCCGCGCTCGGCGACGACGCCGACGTGCGCGGGCTCGGCGCGGTGCTGGCCCGGCTGGCCGACGATCCCTACGGTCGCGCGCTGGCGCGGGTCGGCGCCCACGGCCTCGCCGAGAACTCCACGCCCGAGGCCCAGGTCGTCCTCGCGACCCTCGCCGCCGCCGCCGACGCCGGCACGCGCCTCGACGCGATCCGCGGCCTCGCCCTCGAGCCCGCCGCCGCCGCGACCGCCGACCGCGCCCTCATCGCCGCGCTCGGCGCCGACGTCTGGCCCGCGATCCGCAAGAGCGCCGCCACCGCGCTCGGCCAGCGCTGTGGCCGCCCCGATCCCCGCGCCGCGCTGATCCAGGCGATCGGCGGCGACGCCGACATCCCGGTGCGCGTCGACGCCGTCACCGCCCTCGCCCGCTGCGCCGCGCCCGATCTCGACGCCCGCCTGCTCGCCCTCGCCGACGATCCCGCCACGCCGCTGCCGGTGCGCGATCGCGCCCTCGCCGCCTTCGCCGATCTGCCGCGCGGCGCCGCGGTCGACGTCGCCGTCGTCGCCGTCCTCGCGCGCTTCACCCGCTGGCGCGGCCAGGCGTTCTCCAACGACGACGCGCTGCGCATGGCGATCCGCGCCGCGACCGCCCTCGGCAGCCTCGGCGACTCCCGGGCCGGCGACGCCCTCGTCGACGCCGCGGGCGACACCGCGTTCCCCGAGCTCGGCGCCGCCGCGATCCGCGCCCTCGGCGCCCTCGGCCCCGCCTGCCCGCACTCCGCCCCGCCTCTCCTCCACTCGCTCAAGGGCAGCGACGAACGCCAGATCGCCCTCGCCGCCCGCGCCGCCCTGTCGCGCTGCAAGTAGTCAGCGAGCGCTCACACGATGACGAGCTGCGGGTGCATCCAGCCGTCGCCGATGTTCCCGGCGTTGGCGCCCCAGTAATACGGCATGCCGGTATCGGCGTGCAGCGTGAGATCGAACGTGCGGTTGGCGAGGAAGATCGGCGTGCTGCGCTTCTCGCTGAACACGCTGGCACCGTAGGTCGCGAAGTTCCACAGCGTCTGTTCGTTGGCGACGTAGTCGGCGTTGTGGCGCTGCCCGCCCGGCGGCGAGATCGCGCGCTGCGCGGGCCAGCCCTCGAGTTGCAAGAAGCAGTTCCGATGAGTCGAGGCGGTGACCCCGACCAGGATCGAGAACAGCAGCGGCTCGTTGCCGGGCGGCGCGCTCGTCGCGAAGATCTCGGTGTCGCGGAGGCCCGGTGTCGGCCCGCCTGGCGCGGCGTAGTAGCGACCGGTCAAGAACGCCGAGCCCCCGTAGTGCGAGCTGACCACGTCGGTCGCCAGCGGCAGCTTGCTGTCGGACAGCGCGTCGCTCAGGTCGGCGACCTCGGAGCCACCGTCCCGGCTCGACGAGATCGCGACGATGTGGGCGCCGAAGTAGAGGAGCTGGAGGAACGTCGCGACCGTGGCCAGCCCGGTCGGATCCTTGCCGAAGGTCAGACGCTGGTAGCCGGCGTCGCGATAGACCGCGAGCTCGGACGCCGGGTCGAGGTGATCGAAGGTCAGCGCAGGGACGCACAGGTCGACTGGGTTGGCGGCGATGTAGCCGGCGAGGAAGCCGATGCCGGCCACGTCCTGCTGCGGACACCGCGCGAGCGCCGCGGGGTCGAACGGCGCGCCGAGGTAGGCCTGCCAGGCGGCGTTCCAGGCGCCGAGCATCAGCGCCTCGCTGCCGCCGTCGGCGTAGGGAAAGCGCAGCGCCCCGCCATCGATCGCCGACCCCAGGCCGTTCTGGCTCGGATCGCGGACGTCGCTGTCGAAGAGGCTGTTGACGAACGCAGCCTTGTTGCTCATCGTCGGTTGCAGAGGTTGAACAGGCATGGTGGCCTCCTCGATCGATGGTGGGGCGTTGGATCAGGTGGTCAATCGAGCGGGTACTGCCAGACCTGGACACCGAAGGAGTTGCCCCCGGTGTTCGACGGATTGGCGATGTAGAGCGACCGTGAGCTGTAGTAGGCAGTGACGGCGCCGTTGCTGATGCCCTTGAAGATCGTCGGATCGGGGGCCAGCGACTTGTCCTCCATCACGTCGAACTTGATCTGGCTCGACTGGCCGTTGTCGGTGACGAACCACTGGAGCTGGCGCGGCGGCTTCGACACCTGGGTGCTGAAGTTGCCGCTCGAGCGGTGGCTCTGTCCGTGCTGGGGCTGGCCCTCGGACGTGATGCTCACGATCGGGTTGACGGTCTGGGCGGTGGGGTCGGGTTGCGACATGACGTGGCCTTTCGTTGGATGGGAGTCTTCGCGGCGTGGCCTGCAGCGGCCGCGCCACGACAAGCAGGTGATGGGCGCGGCGGGCGCTACTCGGTCCAGGCGCTGACGACCTCGAGGACGCCGCCACCGAGCGAGGTGGTGAGATCGAGGACCAGCTTGAGCGGCAGGGCGATCACGCCGAGCGGGCTGTCCACGACCGGCGCCATGGTGAGGAACGCGAAGGGCCCGTTCACGCCATTCAGGATGTTGGCCGTCGACGCGATCGGCGGCGTCGTGCCCTGAGCGACGGCGTAGACCGTGCTGCCGAGCATGAAGACGCCGAAGAACGACGACAGCACCTTGGTCAGGTCGCTGACGCCCCAGGTGCCCATCCCCTTGTCGTTGAGCCAGCCCAGCACCTTCGTCGAGGTGCTGGCCAGCGCGGTCGAGATGGCGGTCCCGAGGGTCCAGTAGAACACCGGCCCGATCCACAACAGGTTGGCGGCGATGATCGAGACCGTCGTCCACTCGAGCTGCTTCCAGTCCAGGAAGCCCGGGTGGCTGAAGACGACGTGCAGCGCCGTGATCCCGTAGCCGACGTAGCTGAACCAGCTCGGCGGCTCCTCGAGGGCGTCGCCCGCGAATCCCCAGATCCCGCCGATCACCGTCAGCACCCCCGCGGTGGTGCCGAAGACCTGCTGGATCGTCGACGACGTCGCGGCCGCAGCGCCCGCCTTCAGCGCGTCGGTTGGCGCCTGGCCGCCCGGGAACGGCTGGGTGTCCACCCCGTTGATCAGCTTCCAGACGATCGTGACCGGGAACGCGAGCAGGAGGCAGATCAGATCGCCCAGCGTCATCGTGTCCGAGCCGCCGGCCTGCCCCGCCACCCAGCGGTAGACGTCATTGATGAAGCCGAGGTTGAGCGGCGTCGTCATCACCGCGGTGAAGCCGCTCATCGCCAGCGTGCCGAGCGCGAGCAGGCCCTGGACCAGCGCATCGGCGAGATCGATCACCGCGTCGGCCAGATCCTTCGCGATCGTCAGGAACGTCGAGATGGCGATGTTCTGGAAGCTGGACAGATTGCTGGCACTGACCAGCTTCTGCACACCCGTGCCGAACGCCGAGAACGCGTTCAGGAGGTCCTGCCCGGCATCGACGCCGGCCTTCAGGAAGTTGTCGAGTGGCGAGTTGGCGGCCGTCGGCATGGTGCCAAAGCTCGAGGGCGCGTTGGAGATGACCTTGTCCTGCAGCCAGTTGCCATTGACGTTGTTGCCGAGATCGTTCGGAGTCGCCGACCCGATCGTCGGGGTGGTCGGGCTCGCGGGCGCGTTCATCGGCACCCAGCCCGGGAGCTGGGTGAACTGCTGTCCCGTGTACCGCGTGATCAGGTCGTCGAACATGGTGTCGACGAAGGCCTTCTGCTTGGCGAAGAAGCCCTGCTGCAGCTGGTTGCTCCACACCGTGAACTGCTGGCCGAGGAAGGTCGGCAGCGCGGTCAGCTGCGTGACCATGAACGTCTTGGTGTTCCAGATCGCGCTGAAGTCGAACAGCATCTTCAGGAAGTCGATGACCTTGTCGACCGCGGCCTCGATCCAGTTGAAGACGCTGGTGATCGCGTGCAGCGCGTCCTCGACGCTCTCCACCACCCAGTCCGCCAGCTGGACCAGCGCGCCCTCGACGATGATCCACAGCTGCACCGCGCTGGCGCCGAGGTCGATGACCACGCTCTCGACCGCGTGCAGCCCCTCCTTGATCGCGTGCCAGACGTCGCCGGCGAAGCCCTTGGCGTCGTCCCACACGTCGCCCCAGAACGACGCGGCGCTGGCGAGGCCGGTCATGAACGTGTCGGCCTCGGCGCGCGTCGCGAACGCGCGGTGTCCGCCGGTCTTGCTGTAGACGTGGACGGGGGTGCCCGCGGCGCGGTGGGCCGCCAGCGACGCCAGCGCGCGAGGCTGTTTCGCGGCGCCCTGGCCGAGCTCCGCGCACTTCTGGATCGCGTCGAGCGCGGTGGCGGGGTCGACCTTGCTGCCCGGCCCGGCCAGGGCCTTGACCGCGGTGAGGTCGAAGGTGGGCTTGCCCATGAGCGTGCCTGTGCCAGCCAGGTAGTCGTTGACCGGCCCGCCGGGTGACACGGTGGTGGCGGGCACCCCCTCGACCGTCACCGTCAGCGCGGGCGGCGACAGCGACGTCGCCAGGGACGCGAACGTCGCGGTGCCGAAGCCGTTGGTGGCGACCGTGGCCGACGTGGTGCTGTCGATGACGAAGTACGTGCCGTTGACCTCGATGTCGATCGCCGACGCCGCGGTGATCGCCAGGTTGGCGCCGACGAGCTGCTGGCCGCTGGTGTCGAAGACGTTGACCTCGGTGCGCCAGCGATTGATCTCCAGCTTGGTGGTGGTCGGCAGCGTGATCGGCACCGCGAGCCAGAGCGCGGTGGTCGGATCCTGGTAGTACAGGTGGAGCGCGCCGACCTCGCTGTCGGCGGCCATCAGCGCCGGCGCGTCGGACGGGGTTGCGTCGGCGTAGACGCGCGCGATCTCGCTGTCGAGCTGGAACACCGGTCCCCAGGTCTGGGACGTGCCGTAGCCGGTCGCCATGTCGCCCGCGGCGAAGTTGACCTGCCGCACCACGAACAGGTTCATCAGCGGATCGACGCCGTAGATGGTGACGTAGCCATCGGTCGACTCGACCACCGCGGCGTCGGTGAAGTCGGTGCCCGCGATCGTGCCGTAGGCCTGGCCGGTGTTGCCCGGGTTGATGAGCCAGCTCGCCGGGTGTCCGCCACTCTTGTCGGTGGCGCCGTCGAGCATCAAGATCATCGTCGATGACGTCCCCGCCATGTTCGTCGCGTTGAACAGGACCTTCGTGAGGACGTTGCGGCCGCTGTTGATGCCACCCCCGGCGACCTGGTTGCCGCTGTGACTCATGCTCCCCGACGCCCACGCGATCCAGCCCGGCTGGACCGAGCCGATCGGCTGGCCGCCACCGGGCCGGAAGCTGAACGCCTCGGCGGCCACCATCGACAGGAACCAGTGCGTCTTGTCGGTGAGCGCCAGGGTCCAGCTCGACGCCGAGCCGTTGAGCGGCATCGTCGCCGCCGTCCAGGTGCCGGCGTCCGCGTAATAGAGGAAGACGTTGCCCTTGGGGTCGGTGGCGTAGAGCATCAGGGTCCCGCTCGCGGTGGTCGCGGCGGGCGAGAACGCGACGCGGAGCTGGCTGAGCGCGGTCGGCGCGCTGGCGATCGACGCCGGGGCGACCCAGCCGCACTTCTGGCTGGGATCGGCCCACGTGTGCATGAGCGTGCCGCCAGTCCCGATGAAGAACGCGTCGACCGAGCCCCAGGTGGTGCCGAACGCGATGACCTCGGTGGCGAACTGGTGATTGCCCGCGCCGTCGACCAGCGGCGTGAGCACCCAGCCGGTGAGGCTGCTGGAGTCCTGGGCCAGGTAGAAGACCTGTCCGGGCGTGCCGCCCTGGCCGCTGATCACCAGCGCTTCGATCGCGCCGCTCTTCCGCGGATTGCGGAAGACGCCCACCTGCCCTGTCTTGGTCGTGTCGACCACGACACCGCTGCTGGTGATGAAGTCCTGGCTGAGGACGCTCGAATACGTGATCTGCTGGGCGGATGATGTCATATCTGGCATCTCACTTTCTGGAGTGGGCGAAAGAGCACAAGGCCCGGCCACCGGGCCGGCGACGGCTCGTGTGCAGGTGCGTTTCGTGCGTGGGCGACGGCGCCCGACGGCTACTTCGTCGTGATCAGCGTCGCTTCGTACTGCGCTGGATCGCGGTGGTACTCGGCGATCTCGGCCTGGATCTCGGCGAGGCTCGCCGTGGTCGCGAGGATCGCGCGCGTCACCGAGGCGCTGACGCCGAGGAAGAGGTCATTCAGCGGCTGACCGGCCCCGGCAGGTGGCACCGGCTCGCCCCCCGGGACGAGGGCCGTGCGAGGCTGGGGCGCCGCGGGCGCTGCGACCGCCACGGTCGCGTCGTTCACGGGGCGCGTCGACAGCACACCATCGAACGTCGGCGCCTGCGGCATGCGCTTGCCCATGTTCACGGCGCCCGGATCGACCCCAGCCCACAGCAGGAGCGTCTTCACGAACGACGTGTGATCGAACGGGGCGGCGCTGCCGTCGGGCGCGCGGAAGACCGTGCCGGGCGCGACGAACGGCGAGATCAGCAAGGTCGGTACGCGCACGCCGAAGAGGTCGAAGTCGAACCCGGAGGCGCCCCTCCGACCGTCGGGGTTGATCGCGCCCCACGGCGGGCCGACGTGATCGTACGTTCCGCCGTGCTCGTCGAACGTGACGATCAGGAGCGTCTCGTTCCACTGGCTGCCGCCGCGGACCGCGCGATACACGTCCCCCAGGAACTGGTCGCCGGGGAGGACGTGCGTCGGCGGATGCATGTCGGTGCCCTGCTTGAAGAACGCGCCCTTGCCGTAGCCCCAGGTCGGCTCGAGGTACGTGAAGTTGGGGAGCGTGCCGGCCTTGGCGCGCGCGTAGAAGGAGTCCAGTGTGCCGATATCGCTGTTCCCGACGGCCCGGCTGATCCAGGGAAACGTGTACTGCGTGTACGACTGGCCTTGCTTCCAGACGTCCGTGAAGTACAGCCCCCAGCTCTTCCCGGCGGCGGCCAGCGCGTTGAAGATCGTGGTGGCATCGAACTGCTCGTCGGCGAAGGCGTTGGCGTTGCTCTCGCGTCCCAGCGACGTGCCGCACAGCGAGAAGGCGCGGTTCGGATTGGTCTGCGAGGGCACGGAGCAGAACCAACGGTCGCTGACGGCGTACTGGCGCGCCAGCGCGTTGATCGTCGGGAGCTGGGCGGGCGTGAAGCTCCACAGGATGTCGAGCCCCTGCCAGCCCACCATGTATGCCGCGTAGTAGTCCTGCAGGAAGCCGAGCATTCGCGCCGAGTCGTTCGATGTCGGCAGACGCTTGATGAGGTCCTGGTTGCCGAACACCTGGTTCATCACCCCGTTCCAGCCGTCGGTCTTGAGCTCCTCGTACGGGTCGTAGCCCGGCACCCGGTCGTGGTCGGCGCCGAGGTTGTCCGGGACCGGCGTGACCGGATAGGACTTGATCGCGCCGGTCCAGGTGTACGAAGAATTGGTATACTTACCCGACCCCAGTCCGTCGTAGTCCTTCGAGCTGGACGCGGGATAGACATGCTTCGGTCGGTCACTGCCGCCCTGGTACAGCCATCCAAGCACATTGTCGAGTGAGCGATTCTCCAGCATCAGAAACACGATGTTCTTGATCTGAGGCATCACGACAGGAGCCATGTGGTTCACCCTTTGCGAGGCGGATCGTCGCGCGCAGACGGCCAATACGATCTCGAAGGCCGCCATGGCCTTCGCGTCTCGACCGCACATCCGGAGTGAGGACAGCAGACGTGCGCACGTCGTCGTCGACGCTCGCGCCTTATAGGAGAAGTATTCTCATAGTAAGAATACTGAGGCAAGTGCATAAGCGGATTTCTTAGAGACGTGCATGTGACGCCCTTGCGGCACGCGGCGCCATGGCGGGTGCGCGCTCGCCGCCGCTCAGGACTCGTCGAGCGAGACGGTCTGGCCGACCGCGCCAGCGCGCTGGCGCAGCGGCGCCGATGCGGCGTGGGCCGCGAGCTCGTCGTCGCCGAGCAGCCGCGGCGTCGACGGCGTGATCCGCGCGAGCAGCGCGTCGATGCGCGCCGCCGACTGCTCCAGCACCGCGCCGGACAGCTCGCCTTGCTCGCGCGAGCGCGCCAGATCGTCGAGCATCGCGTACGCGCGATCGGTGCTGCTCCAGTGGCTGCACAGCATCAGCAGATCGGTGCCCGCGGTCAGCGCCTTGGCGCACGCGCCCGGCGCGTCGAACATCGACGACACCGCGCGCATGCCGAGGTCGTCGGTGACGACCGCGCCCTGGTAGCCGAGCTCGCCGCGCAGCACGCCGTCGACCAGCGCCGCCGACATCGTCGCCGGCCCGTCGGGATCGATCTGCGGGAACGCGATGTGCGCCGTCATGATCAGATGCACGTCGCGCGGCACCAGCGCCGCGAACGGCCGCAGCTCGCGCGCGTGCAGCGCCGCGCGATCGAGATCGAGCACCGGCAGGCCGACGTGAGAGTCGACCGCGGTGTCGCCGTGACCCGGGTAGTGCTTCGGGCACGCCAGCACGCCCTCCGCCTGCATCGCGTCGATGAACGCCCGCGCCGCGCCGATCACCGCGTCGGCGGTCGCGCCGAACGCGCGCGGCCCGATGACCGGGTTCTGCGGGTTCGAGTCGATGTCGACCACCGGCGCGAAGTTGACGTTGACGCCGAGCGACGCCAGCTCGACGCCCATCGCGCGGCCCACCACCGCTGCGCGATCGGCCCACTGCCGCGCGAACCCGAACGGCGTGAACGGCGGCGGCGTCCGCAGCACCGTGCCGCCCTCGTGATCGATCGCGATCAGCACGTCGTCGCGCCCGATCGCGTCGCGCACGTCGGCCACCAGCTGCACGAACCGCGCGTGCCACTCGGCGTACGCCACCCCCGCGACGAAGTTGCCGCGAAACACGATCACCCCCGCCGGCTGCACCGCCGCGAGCAGCTTGCGATCCTCCGCGTGCAGCTCGGTCGTCGGCCGCAGCCCGAGGAAGAAATGCCGGCCGAGCATCACGCCAGCTTCGCGAGCGCGTCCTTGAGGCGCTGATCGCCGGGCTCGATCTCGAGGCCGCGCTGGAACATGCCGCGCGCCTTGGGGCTCTCGGCCAGCTCGACGTGGATGACGCCGAGCGCGTAGTAGACGTCGGCCTTGGTGAGGCCGGCGCTGGCGTCGAGGTTCTGCAGGACCAGCGAGCGGTAGACCCGGCGGGCCTTCTCCCAGTCGCGCTGCGCCATCGCGAGGCGGCCGAGGCCGGCCATGGTCGGCACGTCGGTCGGATTGACCCGGAACGCCTCCTCGTAGGCGGCGACCGCGGCGGCGGTGTCGCCGCGCGCCTCGAGGATGCCGCCCTGGCGCTGACGGTAGCGCGCGACGTCCTTCATCTTGCGCGCGGCCTTGGCCTCCTCGGCGAGGCGATCGTAGATCGGCGCGGCGCGATCGAGCTGGCCGGCCGCGAAGTACAGATCGGCGAGCGGCGCGAGCAGCCGGACGTCGCCGGGCGCCTTCTCGGCGGCGCGCTCGAGGATCGGCAGCGCCGCGGCGGGGGTGCCGAGCTGGCGCTCGACCTCGACGTACTCGAGCGCGAGCGGCAGGACGTCGCCGCCGTCGGCTTCGACGATCGCGAGGCGGCGCCCGAGCATGTCGGCGACGATCGCCCAGTTGCCCTCGGCGCGGGCGACCCGCTCGAGCGCGGCGATCGCGGCGGCGTGGCGGGGATCGTGGGTCAGCGCCTGGCGGTAGTGCGCCAGCGCGGTCGCGCGATCGTGCTGGGCCTTGTCGGCGACCTCGCCGAGCCGGAAGAACAGATCGGCGGCGTCGGTGCCCTTGGGCCCGAGCGCGAGGGCGCGGCCGAGGACCTCGCTGCAGCGCGGCCAGTCGGCGGCGCGCTCGTAGATCTTGGCGAGGCGGGTCAGCGCCGCGACCGAGCCGGGCTCGCGTCGCAGGATCTTCTCGAGGATCTCGCCGGCCTCGTCGGGGTTGTCGAGCGGGCCCTCCCAGATGTCGGCGGCGCGGGCGAGCGTCCCGATCTCGGCGTCGTTGTCGCCGAGGGTGCCGTGGAGCTCGGCGCGGCGATCGAGCAGCTCGACCAGATCGTGCCAGCGCTCGGCCTTGGCGAGCAGCCGCTCGAGCTCGCCGTAGGCGGCGAGCTGGGCGTTGTCGACGTCGAGCGCCGCGTACCAGTGGCCGATCGCGTCGTCGATGGCGCCGCGCTCGCGCTCGGCGAGCCGCGCCATCTTGGCGAGCACCGCGGTCTTCTCCGACGAGCCGCGCGCCAGCTCGAGCCGCCGCGTCAGCACGTCCTGCACCGCCATGTAGTCCTTGGCGCGGGTGTGCAGGTCCTCGAGCGCGCCGAGCGCGGTGCCGTCGTCGGGATCGAGATCCAGCACCTGCTGCCAAGCCGCGCTCGCCGCGGTGGCGTCGCCGAGCTCGCTCTCGAGGTGCGCGATCTGCACCCGCAGCGCCTTCTCGTCGGTCGGGTTGGCGGCGATCCGCGCGGCCCGGCCCAAGGTCGTCACCAGCGCGCGGCGATCGCCGGTGCGCTGATAGATCGCGGCGAGGCGCGCCAGCGGCGCGCGATCGTCGTCGGCGATGTCGATCACCGCCTCCCACGCGATCACCGCGCCGGCGTCGTCGGTGGCGCGCTCGCGCAGCTCGGCGACCTCGGTCCACAGCGCCTGCTTGGTCGGCGGATCGAACGCGAGCCCGGCCCGGCGGGTCAGCACCTCGGCCAGCCGCGCCGCGTCGCCGCGCGACCGATGGATCCGCTCGAGCCCCTCGAGCGCGGGGCCGTGCTCGTCGTCGAGCGCCAGCGCGCGATCGAAGCTCGCGACCGCGCCCTCGGCGTCGCCGATGCGATCGAGCTGGACCGTGCCGACGTACATCCACAGCGCGACCGCGGCGGAGTCGTCGACGGAGCCGGCGACACCGGCGGCCCGCGCCACCGCCTCGACCCAGCGGCCCTGCAACGCCGCCAGCCGATCGAGCTCGCCGAGCGCCTCGGTCGAGCGCGGATCCTCGGCGAGCCAGCCACCCGCGGCGTCGAGCGCGCGGACGTCGTCGCCGAGCCGCGACTCGGCGAGGTTGGCGATGCGCTGATAGATCGCGGCGCGCTCGTGGTGATCGGCGGTGACCGCGAGCTTCGCGGTCAGCAGATCGGTCAGCCGCGCCCAGTCGGCCTCGCCCTCGTACAGCGGCTCGAGGGTGTCGATGATGACGCCGCGCTGATCGTCGGCGGTCGACAGCAGCCGCTCGAGCGACGCCCGGGCGGCGCCGTGGCGCGGCGCCCGCTCGATCACGCTGCGATAGGCGTCGACCGCGCCGCCGAGATCGCGGAGCTGGCTCTCGCGGACGTCGCCCAGGCGGAACAGGAAGTCGGCGCCGATCGCGTCGGTGTCGGACACCTCGGCCTCGCGCGCCAGCACGTCGGCGAGCTCGCCCCAGCGGCCGAGCCGCCACAGCACGCGATCGAGCGCGGCCAGCGCGGGC
>JAYTAJ010001198.1:0-2532 GCA_043737575.1 Myxococcales bacterium
CAGGCCGCGATCCTCGTCGGGGCTGGGCTCATCCACGGGCTCTACGCGACCGGCGGCCCGCTGGTGGTCGCGGTCGCCAACCGCGTGATCGCCGCGAAGGCCGAGCTGCGCGCGACCCTCGCGGTGCTGTGGTTCTCGCTCAACCTGATCGTGCTCGGCCGGCTGATCGCCCACGACGATCTCACGCCCGCGACGCTGCGGCTGTCGGCGGCGATCGTCCCGACGCTCGTCGCCGCGCTGGTGCTCGGCGAGGTCGTCCACCGCAAGGTCAGCGAGCGCGGCTTTCGCTGGCTGGTCGCGCTCTTGCTCCTCGCGACGGGCACCGTGCTGTTCGTGCGCAGCGTGTAGTCACCGCGCCAGGCACGCGACGATCAGCGGATCGCCCGCGAGCGTGATGCGGTAGTAGTCGCCGTCGATCGACCGGATCGTGTCGACGGTGGCGCGGACCTCGGCGCACTCGCTGGCGCGGGCCGCGTCGATCGCGCGCAGCGCCAGGCGATCGAGCCGGCCGTCGACGTCGGGCGCGGCCACCGCCATCTCGACGTCGACCTCGCCGCGGTCGTCGCGCGTGTGCATCAGCCCGAGGAACCCGCCCGACGCCACCGCGACGCCGGCGAGGATGAGCAACGTGCCCGTCGGCACCGTGAAGATCTCGAGCGAGCCCTGATCCGAGTCCGTCGGCCCGTCGTCGCTGGCGACGACCGCGACGCCCAGGGTCGCCACCAGGCCCCCGACGCCAATGACCATGCCGTTGCCGCTGCGGGTCGCGCAGCCCGCCCCGGTCAGCCCGACGCTCGCTGCGATCGCGATCACCATCATCCGGGTTGCTCCGCTCATGCCGTCTCGCGTTGCAAGTCCGGGCCCGACCGCCGGACCGCGCGATTCGCTGCGCGCGGCGTCCGATCCTCACCAGCAGTGGTCAGGATCGAACTTCCGGTAGCATCGCCCGATGCACGATCTGATCATCCGCGGCGGCACGGTCATCGACGGCACCGGCGCGCCCGGCCGCACCGCCGACGTCGCGATCCACGACGGCGTCATCGTCGCGGTCGGCACCGACCTCGGCGCGGCGAAGCACACCCTCGACGCTGACGGCGCGCTGGTCACCCCCGGCTTCGTCGACGTCCACAGCCACTACGACGGCCAGGCCAGCTGGGACGAGGAGATGACGCCGTCGAGCATCCACGGCGCGACCACGGTGGCGATGGGCAGCTGCGGCGTCGGCTTCGCGCCGTGCCGCGAGGCCGATCGCGAGCGCCTGGTAGCGCTGATGGAGGGCGTCGAGGACATCCCCGGCACCGCGCTCGCCGAGGGCATGACCTGGGGCTGGGAGACCTTCCCCGAGTACATGGACGTGCTCGATCGGCGCCGCCACACCATCGACGTCGCGTGCCACGTCCCGCATGACGCGGTGCGGGTGTTCGCGATGGGCGAGCGCGCCCTCGCCGGCGAGGCCGCCACCGACGACGAGCTGGTGCAGATGGCGGCGATCGTGCGCGACGCGATCGAGCGCGGCGCGGTCGGCTTCTCGACCGGCCGCACCGACAACCACCGCAACGCCGACGGCCGCACCACGCCGGCCGCCGACGCCAGCGCCCGCGAGCTCGACGTGATCGCGCGCGGCATGGCCGGGCTCGCGCACGGCGTGCTGCAAGCGGTGAGCGACTTCGACATGTTCGTGTCGCCCGAGCGCTTCGATCCCGAGTTCGACCTGCTCGAGGACATGGCGCGGGTGTCGGGCCGGCCGCTGTCGATCTCGGTGATGCAGCGGGTCGGCGCCACCGATCAGTGGCGGCGCATCCTCGAGCGCATCGAGCGCGCCAACGCCGCGGGCACGCCGATCCGCGCTCAGGTCGCGACCCGCGGCATCGGCGTCATCCTCGGCCTCGAGGCGACGTTCCATCCGTTCATCGGCTTCCCGTCGTACAAGGCGCTCGCTCACCTGCCGCTCGCCGAGCGGGTGCGCGAGCTGACGCGGCCCGAGGTCCGCGCGCGCATCCTGTCCGAGAAGTCGGAGCCGGTCGCGGGCGACGGTAGCGCGGTGCCGCCGCTGGTCGACAAGCTGCTCGCCGCGTTCGATCTGGTCGCGATGAGCCTGTTCCGCCTCGGCGCGCGTCCCGACTACGAGCCGGCCCGGGCGTCGTCGCTGTTCGGCGAGGCGATGCGCGCCGGCAAGCGCGCGCTCGAGGTCACCTACGACGCGCTGCTCGAGGATGACGGCCAGCAGCTCCTGTACTTCCCGATCTACAACTACGCGTCGGGCTCGCTGACCGAGGTCGGCGAGATGCTGCGCCACCCCCACGCGATCCTCGGGCTCGGCGATGGCGGCGCCCACGTCGGCACGATCTGCGACGTCAGCTTCTCGACGTTCCTCTTGACTCACTGGGCCCGCGATCGCGGCGCGCTGTCGATCGAGGCGGCGATCCACAAGCTGACCGGCGAGCCGGCGGCGTGGCTCGGCTTCGGCGATCGCGGCGTGGTGACGCCGGGCCGCCGCGCCGATCTCAACGTCATCGATCTGGCGGCGCTGTC
>JAYTAJ010001199.1:0-13426 GCA_043737575.1 Myxococcales bacterium
GCGTCTTCGATGAACTGCGCAGGATTTTCTGACCACTCGATAATATCGATTTTTTCTCCGCCAAGTTCACCCATCACTGTAGAAACACGAACACCGCGTTGTCCAACCAAGGAGCCGACAGGGTCAATGTGCGGATCTGTAGAAGCAACAGCAATTTTTGAGCGCGAACCAGCTTCTCGGGCAATTGCCTTCACGATAACAGCACCATTTTGCAGTTCTGGGGCTTCAACGGAGAAGAGTTTTTCAAGAAACTCAGGATGCGCACGAGAGAGTTTAATGAAGATTCCACGAGGAGTCGGAGCGCGGCCTGATCGACGGGCGCGAGGCGATCGAGGTGGACGATCGCGACGGCGTGGTAGCGCGGGCGGAAGACCGGGCGCGCCTCGAGCTGCCACGTCGCGTGACCGGCGTCGATCGCGCGGTGCAGGCGGACGTCGCGGCCTCCGGACGGCAGCGGCGGTGCGAGCGGCGACAGCCGGAACTTGAGGCGGCCGATGCCCGCGACGGCGAACGGCGACACCGCCCAGTAGCGATTGTCGACGAAGTCGTCGGTGCGCGTGACGAACGGCGCGAGCGGCATCGTGACCGGGCTGCGGATCGTGGCGAACAGCAGGTCTTGATCGTCGCCGAAACGCAGCGCGACGCCGAGCACGTCGAGCCAGCGCGGGTCGCCCTTCCACAGCGCGGCGGAGAACCGCGCGAGGACCGGGCCGGCGAGGCGATCGCCGAGCGCGGCAAACCGATCCGAGGCGGCGGCGCGGACCTGGCCGCGGGCGACGATGCCGTCGGGGTGGAACATGCGCGCACGCCTCACCGTGCTGATCGCCGCGGTCACGGGCGCCCAGGTCGCACCGATCGCACGCCCGAGGGCCTCACGTTGCGTCAACAGCAGGCTCATGGCGCGAACTGAAGCAAGGCGCGCGCCGTCGACGCGAGATCAGCACGACGCGGAGGCGAAGCGCGCCGATCGTGTCAGGATGCGCGCGTGACGACTCCCTTCACTGGCCGTGTGCTCCCGTGGTCGGCGCTGCGGAAGCTGGGCATCGCGCCCGGGCTCGCGGCGGCGTGCTTGCTGCTGTTCTTCTTCGGCATGGCCGCGCGCGGCATCCGCACCGATCTGACGCTGCGGCCGATCTTGTGGGGCGCGCTGCTCGGCGCCGCGGGCTTCGCGGTGATGTGGGTGCTGCTGCTGGTGCGCCATGGCCACAAGGTCGTGGTCGATGACGGCGGCGTCCGCATCACCGGCGCGGCGCCGATCGCGCTCGGCGTGCCGCGCACGGTCAGCCACGGCCGCTTCGATCGGCTGGTGGGACGCCGCCGCGATGCGCCGCACCTGTGGACCGCGGTCGAGGGCGCCGACGGCCGGGTCGTGGTGTTCGTCCGTGTCATGGGCGGCTTCGCGCGCCTGCCCGACTGGCCGAAGGCACCGACGCCCAACGCGATCGATCGCTTCGACAGCTCGTCGCTGGATCCGATCGCGCTCGACGCCGCGCTCCGCGCCGCTACGGCAACGCGACGAACATGATCGTGCGATCGAGGAAGCGCTCGGACGGCGTCGGCGTCGCGGACGCGAGGCCCTGCACGCAGACGAGGTAGGGCTCGGTCGCGGCGCCAGCGGGGATGGGATCGTCGAAGACCGGCCGGCCGCGGATCGGGAACGCCGGGCCGTAGTCGGTGTCGTCGTCGCAGCGGACCTGGGTCGCGAAGCCGGCCTTGACGCGGTAGTACGGCAGGCCCGCGTCGATCAGGGTGATCTGCCACTGGGTCGGCGGCACCGTCGCGAAGCGGCCGTTGACCGGACGCACGACCACGGGCAACGCGGGGCGCGTCAGCTGGCAACCCGCGTGCTCGAGATCGAACACGCCGTCGGCGAAGCACGCGGCGAGGGAGCGGATCGGCGCACCGTAGACGACGCTGCGGCGGCTGACGACGCGACCGCTGTCGACCTCGCACGGATGGTTGAACGAACACGCCGCGGCGTGCTCGAGCGGGTTGCTCTGGGTGCTCACCACCGCGAACAGCCGACCGGCGTCGTCGAGCAGCGCGCCGCCCGAGCTGCCCGGGCGGATCGAGCCGCAGCCGCTGGCGAGGAAGTCGAGGAACACCAGGCCGTGCTCGACCAGCCGCACGGTCCCGCCCTGATCGCAGCGGCTGAGGTGCAGCACGCGATCGGGATCGTCGGCGGTGATGCTGGGAAAGCTGGCGATCGAGATCGGCGCGCCCGCGGGTGGCGGCGCGGCGGCGAGGGCGATCGGCGTGATGCCCCGCGCGCGCAGCGCCCCGACGGTGGCGTCGAGGCGGACCAGCGCGAGGTCGGTGCCGAGCATGCTCTCGTAGAGACGCTCGGCGATGCGGACGTCGCGCGGCTGCGCGCGGGTGTCGGTGAACAGCCCGAAGTGGATCGTCCCGAGCGCGGCCGGCGCGAGGTCGATCACGTGGGGCTGGTTCGCCGCGCTCATGCCGGTGCAGTGGCCCGCGGTGAGCGCGTACGCGGGCGCGTCGGCTCCGCCACCGACGTCGATCGCGGTGGCGCCGCAGCGCTCGCCCAGCATCCCGACCGCGGCGAGCTCGGGGCGCGCGGCGGCGGTCGGCAGCTCGACGCCGGCGGGCAAGCCGCCCGGGTCACAGCCCACCAGCACCATGACGACGGCGGCGACACCGGGGCCTCGCATGGGTCGTGGTTAGCACGGCGGTGCGCTACGCTGCGCCGCATGTTCGCCGACGCGCCGTTCGCTGCCCGGATCGAGGCCGCGGAGGCGGCGTTGTCAGCCGCGATCGTGCGGGGCATCACGACGAGCGGCATCGAGGCGACGCTCGATCGGCTCGGCGGCGGGGTCGCGGCGCTGGGACGGCCGGGGGCGCCGACCAACAAGATCATCGGCGTCGGCTTCGATGCGCCGCTCGACCTCGAGGCCCTCGCCGCGATCGAGGCGCGGTGGTGGGCGCGCGGCGAGCCGGTGCGCTTCGAGATCAGTACGATCGCGGATCCGGCGATCGATCGCACGCTGACCGCGCGCGGCTATCGGCTCGACGGCTTCGAGAACGTGCTGGCGCGACGCCTCGCCGCCGCCGACGCGGTGGCGACCTTCGCGCCGGGCGTCACCGTCGAGCACGTCACCGCCGCGACGTCGGAGCTGTGGCTCGAGATCGGGCTCGATGGCTTCACCGCCCCCGACGGCAGCGACCACGCCGAGCCGATCCCGCGCGAGGTGCTGGCGCCGATCTTCCGCGACTTCGCCCAGTGCGACGAGCTGCCGCGCTACCTGGCGCGCGTCGACGGCGAGCCCGCCGGTATCGCGAGCGCGCGCATCGCCGACGGGCTGGTGCTGCTGTGCGGCGCGGCGACGGCGCCGCAGTTTCGTCGCCGCGGCGTGCAGCGCGCGCTCCTCGCGGTGCGCCTCGCCGAGGCGGTCGCCGCCGGCTGCGAGCTGGCGGTGGTGACGACCGCGCCGGCGTCGCTGTCGCAATCCAACGTCATGCGCCTCGGCTTCGCGCTGGTGTACGCGCGCGCGGTGCTGATCCGCGACGCGTGATCGCGGTCAGATCCGCACCAGCCACTGCTCGTAGTTGAACGGCTGATTGGTGCAGGTCTCGATCTCGAGGCGCGACGTCGCCGACGAGGTCTGCCCCGACGGCACCAGGCACAGCGTGCGGCGCGGCGGATTCATCGCGAAGTTGGTCGGGCTCGCCGCGGGCGCGAGGGTGTCGCGCCAGTTGAGGTGGAACGCCTGGTTGATCCCGCCGTGGCAGCGGTGGAGCTGCAGCCCGACGTTCGGCGCGATGATGCCGTTGGGCGCGTCGATGCAGGTGCCGGTCTGCGCGTTGATGAACGCGGCGCCCTGGGTGTTCTCGGGATCGAAGTACCAGCGCTGGCTCTGGCTGCCGTTGCACCGCACCGCCGACGCCGCGGCGCGATCGTAGGGGTTGTGCTCGCTGTCGGCGCACATCTGGAAGAAGCCGTTCGCGGTGTACTGCATCGTGAAGGCGAGGCCGCCGGGGGTGGCGGTCCGCGCCCGCGCGAGGCGCAACATGTTGTCGAGGAACGAGCGACTGTCGGCGGTGACGAACAGCCGGCTGCGGAAGCTGGCGCCGCTGCCGCGGGTGTCGAGGACGAAGCCGATCAGCGCGCCGTTGCCGTCGAAGCACGGCGCGCCCGCGTCATGATCCTCGACGCCGTTGGGGGTCGCCTGGCCGAGCACCTCGCGCTCGCCGTCGACCGTCACGATGGTCTGGTTGGCGCGGCCGAACGTGGTCGCGTTGTCGAAGCCGAAGCACGAGGCGGTGACGTTCAGGAGCTGCGCCGGCGTGCGCGTGCTGTGGGTGACCGCGGGGACGCTGAGGAACGGCGGATTGACCTGGATGAACGCCATCGGCAGGTAGTGGTTGACGGTGAGCGCCCAGCCCTGGCGCTCCAGGCTGGTGGCGGTGTTGCCGTGGCGGATGCGCAGGTCGCTCGGGACCATGCCGGAGTGGAACCAGCGGCGCGACACCATCACCAGATCGGGCGCGATCAGAAGCCCGGTGCGCACCTGCGGATCGCCGGGGATGGACACTTGCACGACACCGGGGCGGTGGGCGACCGCGGTGCCGGTCAGCGCCTCGGTGCTCTCTTCGAGGGCGCCCTCGTCGAGCGGATCCTCGACGACACAGGCGACGGCCAGACACGATGCGAGACAAACGGCGACTCGGAACATAGACGGAACCTCCTGCCGGGACCGATTGCAACCAGCGCGCCGCGGCCGGCGCGGCGTGGACGCGGTGGCGCGGTCGTCGACGCGGATGTCCCAGAGGGACAGGCCTGAGACACCCGCGGCGGTGCGCGCGGCGCGGTTGTCAGCGGTCGTCCGCGGCGCGGGATTGCGGCGGCGCAGCGCCGCGGGGCACGCTGCGCGCGATGATCAAATGGATCGCGTGCGTCGGGCTCGTGCTGATCGCGTGTCGTGGCGCCGCAGCGGTGCCGACGACGAAGCCGGTGGCGCCCGCGCCTGCGGTCGATGCCGAGCGGATCGCGTGGTGGAGCGCGATCCGCGACGGCGGTCCGCTGCCCGCCGATCAGCGCGCCGATGAGTTGCTGCCCGAGCTCGACGCGATGCTGACGTCGACCGATCCCGACGTTCGCGACGGCATCGGCTACGGCGTGCTCGCGCGCTGGCTCGGCGCCAAGGGGCCGGTCACCAGCGACGCCGTGGTCGCGCTGCGCGAGCGGCTGGTGGCGCGCACCGCGGCGGCGCCGATCGCGGGCGACGCGGTGTTCGGCCGATCGTTCGCGGCCCTGGCGCTGTCGGTGGTCGTGGCGCGCGAGGTCGCGACGCCGGTCTGGACCGACGCCGAGCTCGAGGCCCAGGTCGCGGCGGCGACGTCGTACGCGGCGCGCGAGCTCGATCTGCGTGGCTACACCAGCCCGGGCGGATGGGCCCACGCCGCCGCGCACACCGCCGACTGGATGAAGTTCCTGGCGCGGCACCCGAAGCTGTCGAGCGCCCAGGCGGCGCGGCTGCTCGACGCGGTCGCCGACCTGGTCACGCGCCGACACGGCGCGCGCTTCAGCCACGGCGAAGACGAGCGACTCGCCGCCACCGTGCGCGCGGTGGTGCGACGCGGGCTGGTCGCCGACGAGCGGCTCGACGCCTGGCTCGGCCGCATCGCCGAGCCGATCGCGCTGGGCTGGCCCGAGCCCTTCGATCCGGTGCTCTACGCGGCGCAGCGCAACGCGCGCGATCTGCTGGTCAGCTGCTTCGTCGCGCTGACGTTCGACGACAGCCCCGGCGGCGCCGCGGCGGTGGCGCGGCTGCGCGCGCTCATGGCGCCGTAGCCGGCCGCAGGTCCGGCAGCGACTCGACGCTGTCGATCGAGACGCCGCAGCGACCCTGGCGGCAGATCGGCACCGCCTCGCTGCAGCCGCGCTTGGTGCACCCGGTCGAGCCGCACGCCGACGCTGGCGCGTACTCGTTGCGCACGTCGGTGGCGTGATCGCGATGGACGCCGACCACGGTGCCGCCGTTGCAGTGATCGCAGCACGCGAGCTCGACCGCGGCGCAGTCGGCGTCGGCGGCGCAGGCCTGGCGCTCGTCGAAGCTCGAGCTGACCGGCGGCTCGGTGGGCGGCGACTTCTTGCAGGCGATCAGGGAGCACAGCGCGAGCACGAGGATGAGGACACGCATCGGCGGACGATACGCTGCCCGCGAGGCACAATGGGGGCGTGACCGAGACCCGGACGATCGCGATCGGCGGGCTGGCGATCGCCGCGGTGATCGCGGGCGTGGTGGTGGGCGGCGGGTTCGGCATCGGGCTGGCGTTCGCGATCGCGACCGCGGCGCGGATGGTGGCCGGGCAGGCGTGGTTCGAGGCCGCCGATCGCGACGCGCGGCTGACGGTGATCGGCGGCGGCGCGGTCGCGGGCGCGATCGCGCTGGGCGCCGCGCTCGTGGTGTCGGCGCCGCTGGCCGACGCGGTCGGGCGCGGCGTCGAGTGGAGCACGATGCCGGTCGTCCGCGGATCGATCCTGCAGGCGCTGACCGTCGCGCTGATCGTCGCGGCGGTGGCGGTCGCGGCCGAGCTGACCTTGCGGCGCTGGCTCCTCGAGCTGGTGGCGACGACCTTGGAGCGCGCTGGCGCGGCGCGCGGGCTGGCGATCGCGGGTGGCCTCGCCGCGGCGGCGATCGTCGAGGCGGCGATCATGCCGTTCGACGGCGATCGCGTCGGCATCGCGGTGACCAGCGCCGGGCTCGGCGTGCTCTACCTGGCGGCGGGGCGGCGGATCGGCGCGAGCGTGGCCGCGCGCCTGGGGTTCGAGGTCGGCGCCGTGGTGCTGCAGGCGCTGCGGCTGGTGGAATAGCCCCGGCGGCTCGGGCGTTGGAGGCGGCCATGGGCCGAACCGCCATCCTCGCCATCGCCCTCGCGCTCGCGCTCGCCGCATGCGGCAAGAAGGCGCCCGCGCCGTCGACGACCCGCGACGCCGCCACGCCGTCACCGCCACCGACCGACGCCGCGGCGGCCGACGCGGTGGCGACCGGGCCGATCGATCTGCACCCGCTGACCGCGGCGGTCGGTCTGGCCGACGACGCCGCCTGCCTGGTTGTCCGGTTTCCGGACGGGACGATCCGCCAGAGCGACGCCGCGCGGTGCGCGGTGCAGCTGCGGCCGGCGTCGACCTTCAAGCTGCCCAACACCCTCATCGGCGCCGAGGTCGGGCTGATCGACAGCCCCGACACCATCCTCACCTACGATCCGAAACGCTACCCTCCCGCCGAGGTGCGAATTCCCGACTGGCGCCAGGATCAGACGGTGCGCAAGGCGCTCGAGATCTCGGCGGTACCGCTGTATCGCTTGCTCGCGGTGAAGATCGGCGCCGCGCGGATGCAGACCCACCTCGACGCGATCGGCTACGGCAATCGCTCGATCGCGGGCGGCCTCGACAAGTTCTGGCTGAGCGGCGGCCTCGCGATCTCGGCGACCGAGCAGCTCGACTTTCTCACCCGCCTGGTCGCGGGCACGCTGCCGGTCAGCGCCCGGGCCCAGGACATCCTGCGCGCCGCGATGCCGGTCGAGAAGGTCGGCGACGCGACGCTCTACTGGAAGACCGGCACCGGTGACCTCGACGACGGCCGCTGGGTCGGCTGGCTGGTCGGATGGATCGATCGACCCGGCGGCGCTCACGTCTACGCGTGCTGGATCCAGGAGCAAGCCGCCGACGTCGACCGGGTGCGCGCGCATCGCACCGCGGTGTGCCGGGGCGCGCTCGCCGCTCTCGGGCTGTTCCCGGCTCCGACGCCGTGAGCTAGCCTCGCGGCGCATGCGACCAACGGCGTCTACACCGCCGAGATCGACGCGGCGGACCTCGCGCCGTTCCTGACCCGCGCCTGATCGATCGGATCGATCAGGTCACCGCGACCGTGCCCGCCGCGATCGCGACGACCACCACCAGCGCCGCGACGTAGGCGAGCCGCGGTCGCAAGGTCGACGCCGCGCGAGTCACCGCGCGCGTCGGCGGCCGCGGACCATCGGCGCGGGCCCGGGTCAGGTCGACGTGGCAGTGACGGCAGCGGCCGGCGATCGGGTGGATCTGGGCGCCGCACGCGGGGCAGGCGACGCGGAGCGGAGCGAGCGCGAAGGGCGAGGCCATACCGAGGAGACGCCTGATCGCGGCGCGCTATTGCACGGGATCGCCGAGGTGGATCACGTGGACGAACCAGCGCAGATCGAAGGTCCGGCCTTCCGCGGCCTCGACCAGCCTCGCCCCGGCCGCGACGTAGAGCGCGGCCCAGCGATCGTGGGTCGACGGCGGCACGCCCTGCCCCGACAGCGCTTGCACCAGATCGTTGAGGTACGTGCACGGACCCGCGGCGCGCCGCTGACCGAGCGCGCCGAGATAGTCGACGACGACCAGCGTGCGCTTCGGGAACCAGCGGCCCAGCCGCGCCAGGGTCGCGACCACCACGGCCTCGTCCCGCACCAGCTCGTTCAGCAGGCTGCCACCGTGGACGACCGAGACCGCGCGCCGCTCGGCCGCGGTCAACACCCGCCCGAGGTCGAGCACGCCGCCGCGGCGGATCGAGATCCGATCGGCGAGCCCGGCCGCGGTCGTCCCCGCGCGCGCGGCGCGCACCATCGCGGCGCTGGGATCGACGCCGATGCCGCGGATCGCGCGCCCGCCACACACCTGCGCGAGGAGCGCGCCGCGACCACAGCCGACGTCGAGCACGACCGCGGGCGCGAGGTCGACGAGGGTCTGCACCACCGCGGGCGACTCGACGTCCCAGGCGTAGGCGCGGGTCAGCGCGGCGCGATCGGTCGCCGCGCCAGCCTGATCGAGATCGCGCAGGCGCGCGATCGGATCGCGGACGGTGTCGCCGTAGGCGCCGACGAACTTCTCGAGCAGCGCGCGCCAGCCGTCGCCGCGCGCGTAGGTCGGGGCCAGCACGAAGCGGCCGCGGGCCCGCCGCACGACGCCCGTCGTGCGCGCCACGAAGTCGAGCGCCACCTCGGTGCCCGCAGCGTCGAGGCGGTGCGCGACCGCCACCTCGGCCGCGGTGTGCGGCGTCCGCAGCCGATCGAGGACGCCCGCGCGCAGCAGCCCGTAGAGCACCGACGCCGCGGCGTGGCCGGTCACGACGTCGAGCAGGCGGGTCACGGCGCGGTGGCGATCGCGACCGCGCGGCCGGATCGCCGAGGGGCGGCGACGACCGCCGTCACGATCTCGAGCCGGATCAGATCATCGATCAGGGCGCTGGCATCGACGCCACCGCCCGCGCGCCGCAGCTCGCGCAGCGACCGCGGTCGGCGAAACAGCTCGAGCAGCTCGAGCGCGCGCGGATCGAGCCGCAGGTTGCGGACCTGATCGGAGCCGGCCACGGGCACGACCAGGAAGTCGCCGAGCGTGTCGTCGATCGTGGGCAGCGTGACCGCGTCGTGATGCTGGACCAGCCCGTCCCAGCTGGCCGCGATCTGCGCGGCGAGCACGTGGCGCGGCGCCGCCCCGCGGCGGGGATGCAGCGACACCAGCCCGGTCGCGCCCAGCGCCGAGGCCGCCACCGCGGCGCGCGGCTTCGGCGATCGCGCGTCATGGCGGGGCTCGAGCTCGGCCAGCAACGCCGAGCAGTCGTGGATCGCGCGCAGGATCCGCGCCGCGGGATTGAGGACGTAGGCGTCGCGCGACGCTCGCGTGGTCGGCGGTGGCGGCGCGCCGATCACCCGTCGACGCGACGGCCGCGCCATCGATCCCAAGGCCGCCATGTAGCGCACCAGCGACGTCAGGTGGTGCATCGCGCCCCAGCGCTCGGTGGCGAACTCGACGACCGCCGCCAGATCGGCGACCGCGAGCCCGCGCGGCGCGGCCCAGGCATCGAACCCATCGACCAGCGCGCTCAAGCGGCCGTCGAACTGGTCGAGCAGGTAGGCCAGCACGGGCGGCGATAGATCGTAGAGCGCGTAGTAGAGCGTCGACACCAGCACGTGACGCCGCCGCGGCAGCACGGCGTTGAAGTAGTGGTTGTTCATGAACACCCCGGGCGCCGCCGCGATCACCGCGGGATCGTCGGGCTCGAGGGTCGGGAACGTGAAGTCGGAGATGAAGCCATCGAACGCGAGCTGATCGCCGAACTGCGTCAACAGCTCGGTGCCGGGCTCGGGCGTCATCAGGTGCAGCTGGACGTTGGCGGGCGGCGGCCTCAGGTAGAAGCACGAGCCGATCAGATCGAGCGTCGCGGCCTGATCGGCGGCGTCCTCTTGCGGATAGCCCGTGATGAACGACACCGTCGGCTGGATCCCGACCGCATCGGCGGCGGCGAGCGTCGGGTAGAACAGCGTCAGATCGAGGCGCTTCTCGGCGAGCTGCTGCAACCGCGGCGACCCGGTCTCGACGCCGAAGTAGATCTCGCGGCAGCCCGCTGCCGCCATCGCGCGCAGCAGCTCGGCGTCGACGCAGTCCATCCGCGCCGAGCACTTCCAGATGTAGCCGCGCGATCCCACCGCGTCGCAGAACGCCAGCACCTTGTCGCGATTGACGGTGAACAGATCGTGCTGGAGCGAGAACTGCCGCACCCCGTAGCGGGCGTGCAGCGCGTCGAGCTCGCCACACAAGCGCGGCGCCGACTTCAGCCGATACTGGCGCCCGAAGAAGCTGGCGGTCGAGCAGAACGTGCACATGAACGGGCAGCCGCGGCCGGCCTCGACCCGCAGCCACTCGAGCTGGAGCCGCTCGACCGGATAGTGCTCGTAGGACGGGATCGGCAGCTGGTCGAGGTCGTCGACCAGCGGCGCGCCCGGATTGACGACCACGGTGGCGCCATCGCGGTAGGTGACGCCGTCGATGCCGCCGAGCGCGCGGCGGCCGAGCCCGGCCAGCACCCGCGGCAGCGTGGCTTCGGCCTCGTGGCGCAGGATCGCGTCGAACGCGTCGTAGCGGTCGAGGATCGCGCGATCGAGGATGGTCGCGTGGGGGCCGCCGAGGAGGATCGTCACACCAGGCGCCAGGATCCGGACGTGCTGCGCGACCTTCAACGTGCAGATGAAGTTGCAGCCGAGGCTGGTGAGGCCGACGACGTCGGGCTCGAGCGCGACCACCTGGCGCGCGATCTGTCGGTACAGGCGGGCGTCGAGATCGAGCCGGCCGTCCGACAGCGCCAGCTTGGGATCGTAGAGGACGCCGTCGTGGCCCTCGGCGCGCAGCACCGCGAGGAGCGAGATCAGCCCGAGGTGCGGCTGCAGCACGGTCTCGACCCGCGTGCCGTTCTGCTCGATCAGCAGGTTGTCGACCAGGACGACCCTCATCGACGCCTCGGCGCCGCGACCGCGCGCAGGATGCCGGCCTCGATCAACGGCGCCGCCAGCGCGGGCACGCTCGTCGCCGCGATGCGGTGGCGCCGTGCCAGCAGTCGACCGAGCTGCGCCACGCTGCGGCGGCCGTCGATCGCCGCGACCAGCGCACCGACGTGGCGATGGACCTCGCCCGCGCGCAGCTCGTGCGCCGCGCGATCGACCCAGTGCAGCCGGGTGCCGGGCCGCCGCGCGCTCGGATCGGGCGTCACCCCGCGGGCCACCGCGTCGAGCACCGCCCACGGATCCCAGGTCACCGCGATCGCGCGGACCGGGGCCAGCGCGATCAGCACCGCGCGCTCGTCGAGCGCGATCGCGTCACCGCTCGCCGCCACCCCGGCCGACGCCGCGCGCTGGAGCTGCCAGCGCGCCTCCTCGTGGGCCAGCACGTCGGCCAGCCCGATCACGCCACGCCCGACCCGGGTCCGAGCGAACCGCGCGAACTCGACGATCGCGTTCGCGATCTTCTCGTCCTTCGCCTTCGCCATCGGCCGGCCCGCGAGGAAGTAGTCGCGGAACACGCGCAGCTCGACGCCGTGCTGACGCAGGAGCCCGAGCGTCCCTGGCAGGGTGTCGAACAGATCGCTGTTGTGGCGGACCTTCGTGATGAAGCCAGCGAACAGCGCCAGGCGCGCGGCGTCGAGCTCGCTGGCCACCGCGCGCTGCGCCGCCGACAAGCGCACGCCGCGGCGGTCGACCGCGCCCGTCAGGAGCGTGCGTGCGAACCGCGGATCGACCAGGCCGCGGGCCAGGACCGCGGCGGTCTCGCCGTCGGTCACGTCCGTCCTCGCCGCTGCGCCAGGGTCCGCGTCCGCGCCAGCTCGCTGACCACGACCTCCTCGGGGAACTCGGCCGACCAGTTGTACTCCAGCGTGATCGCCTCGGGCCGGGCTCGCCGCAGGGCGATCGCCAGCAGCTCGAACACCTCGGGTGGCGCCACCGTGCCGTGCTCGTCCCAGGCGGTGGACTCTTCTTCGCGCACGCCCGAGAGGTGGATCTCGCGGGCGCGCTCGAGCGGCATCGCCTCGATCGCGCGGAACGGATCGACACCCGTGTTGCGCATCGTGATGAAGAAGTGCGACAGGTCGAGCAGCAGCCCGACGTCGCTGCGCGCGCACAACGCGGTGAGGAAGGTCGGCTGATCCATCGTGCTGCCTGGCGTCGCGAAGTACTGCGGCGGGTTCTCCAGCAGCAGCGGGACGCCGAGCGCGGCCTGGTAGCGCGCGCACGCCGCCGCCACCCGCTCGACCGCGGCGGCGTGCAGCGGCGGCGCGACGGTGTAGCCGATGTCGACCGGATCGTCGTCGGGCTCGAGGCCGGGCGCGCGCACGAACGCGAGGTGCTCGCCGACCCACGGCGTCGCGGTCCGCACCGCCCAGGCCCGGACCTGATCGATCACGGCGTCGGTCGCGGGCACCACCCCCGCGACTGACAGCGACGCGCAATGCAGCACGGTCGGCACCAGCCCGATCACGCGCGCGGTCGCGGGATCGTGGCGCAGCCGCTCGAACGGAATCTCGACGTGATCGACCAGCCCCGGCCGTCGGCGTACCAGCTCCGGTACGTACGCGGCATAGGCGAGGCCGATCCGCGGCGTCTCGGTCGTGGACCACATCGGCCGGCGTGCGATCAGGCGGTCAGTCGATCAGCTTGCCGTCTTCGAGGGCGTGCGGGAGCTTGGTGACCCGGACATCCTTGAACGTGTAGCGGATCTCGCCCGAGCGGGCCAGACACTCCCGCGCGAGCTTGACCTCGGCGGGTGTCAGGCGAAACGTCACCGCCGTGCTGGTGATGCGGCCGGCCTTGGCCCTGACCACGGCGGTCCGCTTCGTCGCTGCGCGCTTGGCCGCAGGCTTCTTCGTCGCTTTCGCTTTTGCTTTCGGCGCCATCGTACCCCCCTTGTCCTCAACACTACACCTCTCGACATCGCTGTCAATCGTTGCAGTCAGTGGAGGCCGCGGCCGGGAGTCGCGCTAGCCGCGTCGCTGCCTCCACGCGGCGAGCACCGCGGCCTCACGATCCCGGGCCAGGCCACTCGAGCGCAGCTTGGCGGGCGCGTCGGCGGGCAGCGCGCGGGCCCACGCCAGGGTGTCGGCGGCGGTGTCGGCGAGCG
>JAYTAJ010001200.1:0-2531 GCA_043737575.1 Myxococcales bacterium
TGATGCCGGGCAGCGCCAGCGGCAGCGCGATCGTGAAGAACGCGCGGACCGGGCCCGCGCCCAGCGTGCGCGCCGCCGCGAGCAGGGTCGGGTCGACGCCCTGGAACGCGGTGCGCGCTGCCTTGGTGATCATCGGCAGTGCGCCGAGCGACGCCGCCAGCACGACCGCGCTGAACGTGAACGTCAGGTCGGAGCCGAACACGTCGCGCCACAGCGTGCCGAGCGCGCTCTTGCGGCCGACCGTCACCAGCACGTAGTAGCCGAGCACGGTCGGCGGCATGACCAGCGGCGCCGCGACGATCGCGTCGATCAGGTGGCGGCCGGGCATGCGCGGCGACGCCAGCGCGGCGCCGAGCGCGATGCCGATCACGCCCGCGATCACCGTCGCGATCAGCGCGGCCTCGAGCGAGAGCAGCAGCGGATCCCAATCCATCGGGCTCACCGCGCGTCGACGTCACCGGCGTCGACGCCGGCGTCGAGCGCCGGGATGGCGGCGGCGACGCAGCGCTCGATCACCGGGCGGCTGTCGCGATCGCGCAAGGCCGGGCGCACCGCGCAGCCGGGGCCGGCGCAGCGGAACAACAGGCGGCCGTGGGGGTAGTCGACGTCGAGCTCGACCGCCTCGAGCGCCGAGACGCCGAGGATGCCGTCGATCTCGGGCTGGTCGGGTCGCAGCTCGGCGCGCAGCGCTTGCAGCAGCGGGTGCTGATCGCTCACGACCACCGCCTCGATCGTGGTCGCCAGCTCGACCACGGGCGGCGCGCTGCAGAAGATGTCGTCGGTGCACGGGCAGTCGTCGCCGACGGCGCAGTCGCGCACCGCCAGCAGGTGGTGCGAGTAGACCTCGCGGCACGGGCCGCGCGGCGCGGTCGCGGTCGCGTTGCCGACGATCGCGAGGCCGGTGATGCGCGCGAGCCGGCCCTCGACCGGCCCCGACGGCAGCAGCACCGTCGCTGGCGGCAGCGCCGCGATCGGCGGGCCATCGTTCTGCGCCGCCCACGCCTGGTAGCGCGCGGTGCCGATGATCGACGGGCCGATCGCGGTCGACAGCACCATCGCGGTGTCGATGCCGCGCGCGATCCGATCCGCGGTCGGATCGGGCGACAGGCACACGCCGAGCGCGATGCGCAGCCCCGAGAACTCGATCTCGGTGCCGCCGATCACCAGCGTGCCGCCGCCGTAGAAGGGCTCCCGCAGCTCGGCGTCGCACACCCGATCGCGGGCCTCACTGTCGCCGGCGACGTCGGCGAGGATCGCGATGCGATCCTCCGACGGCCGGAACCGGATCGCGTCGTTGCGCAGGGTGTCGGCGCCGATCACGCCGGTGATCGCGGTCGGCGCGCCCGGCGAACCCACGGTGCAGGCCCCGGCGGCGTCGCACGGGTGCAGGTAGAGCGCGGTGGCGCCGAACCGCGCGCGCGCGATCAACGCGGGCGACTCGGGCGTGGGGTGGCCGAGCAGCGACAGGGTGACGCCGCGGCGGCGCGGTGGTTCGTCGGGCGCGGCGTCGAGGATGGTCAGCGGCGACAGCAGATCGAGCGCCGCGGTCTGGACCTCGCCGCCGTTGGCGCGGAAGCCGACGACGAACCCGCCGCCGGCGCGATCGACGTGGATCGGAAACCCGTCGCCCGACGGCCCGCTGCCATCGCACGCGGCGAGCGGCGCGACCACCGCGAGCAGCACGACCGCGGCGCGGCAGACCAGCACGCGGCTACGCTACCACTCGACGTCGGCCCACGGCAGCTCGTGGACGGTGGCGCGGCGGCCGTCGATCTGGACCTCGCCGCCGACCTCCCAGGTGGTGCGGTGCAGGTAGCCGAGCGCGATCGCGCCGAGCCGCGGCGACACCGTCGCCGACGTCACCACCCCGGCCTTGTCGCGGCTGGCGTGGCGGATCACCGCGCCCGGCGCGACCGCGTCGTCGCCGTCGAGCCGCAGCCCGCGCAGCACCTTGGCCGACTGGCCCTGGGCGTGGACCCGGAAGACCGGCTCCTGGCCGACGTAGCAGCCCTTGCCGTAGTCGAGGAACGCCGCGAGCGGGGTCTCGAAGGGAAAGCCGTCGTCGTCGATGTCGACGCCGTAGCGCAAGAGCCCCGCCTCGATGCGCGCGATCTCGAGCTCGGCCGCGGTCGCGACCGGGCCGGGCGCCGCGGCGAAGATCATCGGCGCCTGCCACGCGCCCTTCGGGCTGGTCCACTGCTGGTGCGCGACCAGCTCGATCGCGCGCGCGCTGACGTCGTCCATCACCGCGTACTTGTCGAGCAGCGCCAGGGTCGGCGCGACCAGCACCGGCTCGCAGTGCAGGAGCACGCGCTCGACCTCGACCGTCGCGTCGACCACCGACAGCACGCGACCTTTCGGCGACAGGATCGCGCCCCAGCCGTGGCCGCCGATCGGCAGCGCGGTGAGGTTGACGGTGGTGAGGCCGTGGAGGAAACGGAGCCGATCGGTCCCGGTCACCTCGATGTGACCCCAGGACGAGAAGTCGACGAGCATGGGCTAGCGTGACCTGCGTCCCGCCGCGCGCAAGC
>JAYTAJ010001201.1:0-2530 GCA_043737575.1 Myxococcales bacterium
CGCCGAACCGCCCCGCGGCCAGCGCTTGCTCGGCGGCGGTCGCGGCGCTCTCGATCGAATGAAAGCCACGCTTGGCCACCTACGGCCCCTCACCGCGGCGGCGGCGGCTGGCGTCGGTGACGATGTCGAGGGCGCGACGCTGCCGACCCTGGCGCGACACGAAGATCTCGGGCGACACGATCTGATGGCGGTGCAGCGCGGGGACGAACTCCGGCAGATCCTGCGACGACGGGCTGATCAGGATCCCGTAGAGGAACGCGTGGTGGCCGAGGTCGGTGATGACCTCGGGCGGGACATGACACTGGCCGTGGGTGACGATGTAGATGACGGTCTGGCGGTGATGATCGCGGCGCGCCCGCGCGACCTCGGTGGCGAGCTGGCGAAACACCTTGCCGTAGTTGCGGCCGCGCTCGCTCTTGAACGACAGCAGGTACGGCACCGGCACCTGGCCCGAGCGCGTCACCTTCACGATCTCGTGCAGCCGCGAGTCGAAGAACCGCAGCCAGACCTCGTCGCCCTGCAGCGTGAGCTTCTTCAACAGCGCGACGACCAGGCCGCGCGCGAACACCTGGCGCTGGCCGCGCATCGACGCCGACGAGTCGATCAGCACGTACTGCAGGCGGCGCTCGTCCTCGCGCTGGCGCTCGCGGCCGTAGTAGAGCAGCTCCTGATCGACGACCTTCTGCTCGAAGATCTCGCGATCGTAGGCCAGCTCCGACAGCACCAGCGAGTCGACGTTGCCGCGCCGCTCGATCGACGCGTAGCCGTCGACCGCGTAGGTCTGCACCGCGGTCGCGCGGCGGGTCTCGAGGACGCTGGGCAGGAGCTCGAGCGAGAAGTTGGCGACGTCGTGGGCCTCGGGCGAGCCGAGCGCGGCGAACAGATCGACCAGATCGATCGCGCCGCCCAGCGCCCCGCCGCCCTCGCCCGAGTCCTTGAACATGCCGAGCAGCCGCACCGTGTCGAGATCGATCAGCTCGACCGACGTCAGGATGTGCAGCGCGTGCTCGCCGACGTGGCCGAGCAGGCTCCACAGCGGCTTGGCGTCGAAGTCCTTCCAGTGATCGAGCGGATCGACGTCGCTGTAGAGGCCGAGATCGAGCGGCAAGGCCGGGCTGGTCACGCCCTTGTCGCGATCGCGCCAGCGGTGGAAGGTGTCGCCGAGGATGCGGGTCAAGAGCACCCCGACCAACTCGTCGCGCAGCCGCATGCCCGCGAGCTTCTCGACCACCTCGGAGCCGGCGATGCTCGACACCAGGCGGCGGTAGCTGTCGAGCAGCGCCCGGGCCTCGCGCGGCCCCGCGAGCTGGGCGAGGCCGTCGGTCTGGCGGATCGTCCAGCCGCCGCCGCCGCGCGGCGCGGTGAGCAGCACGCCGAGATCGTGGACCAGGAACAGCGGCAGCTTGATGCCGAGCCGACCGATCGCGTTCGACCACGCCGCGGCGCGCACCACCGCCATCGGGTTGTCGACCTTCACGCACGACAGCGCCAGCGTCGCGACCTCGCGCGCCACGTGGCTGCGACGACGGTCGGCGGGGATCGCCACTACGGCTCCGCGTGGGCTTCGGCGTCGGCGTGGTGCGAGCCGAGGTGGACCAGGTAGCTGCGCAAGAGCGCCTTGGTCGCGAGCGCGTCGTCGGCGCCGGCCGCGCGGATCGCGGCGTTGGCCGCGGGGTCCGACGAGATCGCGACGACGCGGCCGGTGAACCCACCCGCGCGCAGCTCGCGCGTGACGTCCTGGCCAGTCTTGCGGCCCGGGCCCAGCGCGTAGTCCATGAACACCACGTCGAAGCCGCCGCTCGCGCACTGCCGGACGGCGTCGTCGGCGTGGGCGAACACCGTCACCGCGAGGCCGGGGATGCGGAACTGCTCGGCGCGGGCCGCGACCACGTCGTCGTAGATCGCGACCTTCAGCATGCGACCCTCATGGTTCACAGCCCGAACTTCGACGACGCGAACACGGTCTCGAGCAGCTGGTCGACCTCGCGCAGCATGCGCGTCGACGTGTCGCTCGGCATCGCCGCGAGCGCCGCCTTGATCTCGGACAGGTTCTTCAGCTGCGAGAACATCTGGATGTCCGACAGCTCGGAGCCCGACGTCAAGAGCTCGCGGATCAGGTTCAGCTCGCTCAGCAGATCGTCCAGCGACGCCTGGGGGCCGATGAAGCGGCGCTCGGCCGGGTGCTCGCGGTAGTAGGCGTCGACGACCGGGTTGACGATCTCGGCGAGCAGCTCGACCTGATCGAGGTTGTTCCAGATGTGGCGCAGGACGAAGAAGTCGCCGTCGTGGACCCGGGTCCGGCCGTCGAACACCGCCGACGCCGCGAACAGCTTGAGCAGCTTCACCGCGCGCCGATCGGACACGCTCACGCCCTCGCTGCGGATCTGGAAGATGAGGCCCTTGTACTTCGCGAGGAAGTCGTCGGGAAACACCATGAAGCGATCGAACGACTGCTGCAGCGTGCGCAGATCGCGCGCCGACAGGATCGGCCGCAGCTCGGCGCCGCGCCCGGTCATGCGCGCGACCTCGA
>JAYTAJ010001202.1:0-5814 GCA_043737575.1 Myxococcales bacterium
GACCGACTCTACGGCGTCGAGGAGAACCCCGAGTCGGTCGACGATCTGCGGCGACAGATCGCGCAGCGCATCACGCCGCCGCTCGCGCTGCCGGACAGCGATCCGCCCAGGGTCGTGTACTGGCCGTGCACGTTGCGCTCGGGGCAGCCGGGCCACCTGGCCATCATCCGCGTCGCCAAGAGCTCGACGATCCACTCGCTGGTCGACGGCGGCACCTACGCGCGCTTCGACCGCAGCAACCGCCAGCTCAGCGCCGCCGAGATCACCAGGCTGTCGCTGCAGCGGGGCAAGACCAGCGTGGTCGATCAGCCGGTGGATCTCGACCTCGCGTTGCTCGACACCGTCAGCTGGCAACGCTACGCCCGAGCACGACAGCTCACTCGCGCCCTGCCCGAGGCGTTGCGCCACCTCGGCCTCGCAGTCGCCGATGATGCCGGACGGCTTCGTCCGACCCGCGCTGCCGTGCTGCTATTTGCGGAGCAGCCCGGCGGCCTGCTCCGCAGCAAGTGTGCGGTGCGGGTGTTCCACTATCGTGGCGATCGCGTCGTTCACACCGCCGCGCCCAATCTGGTACGGCCGCCGCAGACCGTGTCCGGGGCGCTCAGCGAGCAGATCCGGCTCGCGATCGAGCTGATCAAGTCCGAGCTGTCCACGGGCGTGCAAGTCGGCCCGCTCGGGTTCGAGATCGTCCAGAGCTACCCGCTGCGGGTGTTGCGGGAGGCCATCACCAACGCGGTGATCCATCGCGACTACGGCATCTCGGCCGACATCCAGGTACGCATCTTCGACACCCGCATCGAGATCGAGAACCCGGGTTCGCTGCCTGGCCGGGTCACCATTGGCAACATCGACACCGTTGGCTCGCAGCCGCGCAACGTGAGCCTGGTCGATCACCTGCGCGAGTTTCCCGAGCCACCGAACCTCGATGCTGGTGAAGGCGTCCGCATGATGTTCTCGGTGATGGCGCAGGCGGGCCTGTTCCAGCCGGCCTTCACGACCGATGCGACGCTGGCGCGCGAGGCGGTGCAGGTGGTCCTTCGCAACCAGGCGCGACCGTCGATCTGGGACCAGGTGGTGGACTACCTGAAGCAGCATCCGACCATCGGCAACCAGGAGATCCGACAGATCCTGCGGACCGACGACCCCACCAAGGCGTCCAAGCAGCTCATGGCGTGGGTCGAGGATGGGATCCTGGTGGTGGCCAACCCGGAGGTCGGCAAGCGATCGCGCCGCTATCGACTAGCCGGGGCCCTGCCGGAGCCCGAGTTGTTTGCTTTCGACGACGGAAGACAATCTAAAAAATGAGAATAGCTGCGTGATTACGAGACATTGCAACAACTTCATCTTCCGGGCGGCGGCCTCGCCATGACCAGCCCCGACCTCGGCGCCGCACGCATCGTCCAGAAGCTCTGGAGCTACTGCAACCTCCTTCGTGACGACGGGCTGAGCTACCAGGACTACCTGGAGCAGCTCACGTTCTTGCTGTTTCTCAAGATGGCCGACGAGCGCGCCGACGTGGCCGGCAAGGAGCAGCCGATCCCGAAAGGATTCCGCTGGACCGATCTCGCCAACCCGCAGATGGAAGGCGACCGGCTCGAGCTCCACTATCGGAAGACACTGGAGAAGCTGGGCAAGCAGGGCGGGATGCTCGGGATCATCTTCCGGAAGTCGCAGAACAAGATCCAGGATCCCGCCAAGCTCCGCCGCCTCATCGTCGATCTGATCGGCAACGAGGACTGGCTCGTCATGTCGTCCGACGTCAAGGGCGACGCATACGAGGGACTGCTCGAGAAGAACGCGCAGGACGTCAAAGGCGGCGCAGGCCAGTACTTCACCCCGCGGTCGGTCATCGGCGCGATGGTCGATTGCCTCCAGCCCAAGCCCGGCGAGGTCGTCTCCGATCCCGCGTGCGGCACTGGTGGGTTCCTGCTCGCCGCGTACGACTATATCGCGCGCCAGGGCAAGCTCGACCGCGATCAGAAGAAGCACCTTCGCTACCAGGCCCTGCGCGGCGTCGAGCTCGTCGATGGCGTGTCGCGGCTGTGCGCGATGAACCTGTTTCTCCACGGCGTCGGCCCCGACGACGACGAGCGCGAGCCGCCGATCAAGACCGAGGACGCGCTGCGCAACGCGCCCAGCGACCACGCGGACGTGGTGCTGACCAATCCGCCGTTCGGCAAGAAGTCGTCGGTCACGGTGGTGAACGAGGAGGGTGAGACCGACAAGGAGACGCTCGTCTACAACCGGCCCGACTTCTGGGTCACCACGTCGAACAAGCAGCTCAACTTCGTCCAGCACGTCAAGTCGGTGCTGAAGATCCACGGTCGCGCCGCCGTCGTCGTCCCCGACAACGTCCTCTTCGAGGGCGGGGCTGGCGAGACCGTCCGCCGCAAGCTCCTGCACGAGTGCGACGTCCACACCCTCCTGCGCCTGCCCACGGGCATCTTCTACGCTCAGGGCGTCAAGGCCAACGTCCTGTTCTTCGAGCGCAAGCCCGGCAGCGACAAGCCCTGGACCAAGAAGGTGTGGGTCTACGACCACCGCACCAACTGCCACTACACCCTCAAGACCAAGACCATGACCCGCGCCAACCTCGACGACTTCGTCGAGTGCTATCGGCCCGGCGATCGCCACAATCGCAAGCCGACGTGGTCCGAGAAGAAGCACCCCGACGGCCGCTGGCGTTCGTACTCGTTCGACGAGATCGCCGCCCGCGACAAGTGCAGCCTCGATCTGTTCTGGCTGCGCGACGAGTCACTCGAAGACTCAGCCAGCCTGCCCGACCCGCACATCCTCGCTCAGGAGATCGCCGACGACCTCCGGTCGGCGCTCGGGCAGATCGAGGACATCCTCGGCGACCTGGAGCTGCGCGTGCCAACGGCGGCGAAGTAGAGCGCTTCTCGGCCCGGCGACGCCGTAGCTCACTCGCAGTTGCGCAGATCGCAGGCGTCGTTGGGCCAGCCGCTGCTGCACACGCACGAGCCGCAGTCGGGACGCGGGTAGCGCTGGCCGTAGTCGACCGCGTCGCCGCCGGGCGGCTGGCAGTAGTCGACGAAGCCACCGCAGTCGACCCAGCCGCGCTGCTCGTCGCAGGTGCACCAGCCGACCTCGCTGATGCCGCGCACGCCGTAGGCGATGAGCTGCGGCTGCGCCTCGATCACCACGGCGCAGCCGACCACGGGGCAGTCGCCGCCGACCCGCCGCGTGCAGTGCGCACCGTCGGCGTCGCAGCGGCAGTCGAAGCAGCCGGCGATCGCCGCGGTCGCGCCACGCCCGAGCACGGTGCCATCGGCGAGCACGCAGACCTCGCGGGCGCAGCTCGCGCGGCGGCTGCAGCGACGGCCGAACACGCCGCACTCGCAGGCGACGCAGTCGTCGATCGCGTCGACCGCGCCGTACACGCACGCGAGGCTGCCGTCGTTGTAGTCGGTGTCGGGCATCGGCAACGCGAGCACCTCGTCGTCGGGCAGCGGCCCGCTGATCACGACCGGGCGCGCGTCGATCATCGCGGGCGTCGCGTCGTCGCCGCACCCGAGCAGCACGCAGACCAGGAGCAGGTGTGGCTTCATGGGGCGGGCCGTCGGTACACGCTGACGACGGGGACGCCGTCGACGCGGAGGACGAACACCGGCGCGACGGTGCCATAGCTGGTCCAGATCAGGTAGTCGTGGCGGTTGAAGTGCCGCTCGTGGATCACCAGCGCGAGCTTGGAGCGCGCGATGCCGCCCTCCTCCCAGCCCGCGTCGGGGAGGCCGGGCGCGAGCAGGCGGTCGCGGGCGTAGACGCCCCAGGCCGGGCTGGCGTCGTGGGAGTAGACCGGGCCGGGCGGCTGGGTCGAGACGAACGGCAAGACACCGCGCGCGGCGTAGCCCCAGAACTGGCGGTTCATGCCGTGATCGGCGCCGCCGGGCGCGCCGCCGGCGAAGGCGTTGTAGTGCGTGAGCGCGTACGGGTGCGCGTGGCCGGTCTCGATCGCGGCGGCGCCGACGACGATCGTGCCGACGATCGCGATCGCGATCGGCGCGGCGAAGCGAGAGAGCGCGCGCGGCCACAGCTCGGCGAGGGCGGCGACGAAGGTGCGCGCGGTCCACGCCGCGCCAAGGCCGGCCGCGATGCACAGGCTCGGGATCGCGGCCTCCCAGTGCTTCTCGGCGCCGAAGATCGGCGTCGACCCGAGGAAGAACGGCCCCATCGACGCGGCGAGCGACAGCGCGAGCAACAGCCCGGGCCCGGTGGTCGCGACCGCGCGCTCGCGCCAGGCGCGGCGCAGTTGCGCGCCGACGCCGATCGCCGCGGCGGCGAGCGTGGCCGCGGGCACGGTGAACAAGGTCGTGACGATCGCGACGTGCCACGGGAACGGCGGCGCGTTCCAGTTGTCGCCGAGGTACTCGAAGTTGTAGTGGACGTGGTTGGTGTGGAAGCGCAGCCACGCCCGCACGTGAGGCACGGTGTCGAACCACAGCCACGGCCACACCAGGCACAAGATCATCGGCCCGAGGACGATCAGCGCGGTCGGCAGGTACCAGCGCCGCACCAGGCCGCGGCCGAGCGCGCGCGCCCAGCGCCCGAGCCGGCTGCCGCGCACCGCCGCCCAGTCGTGGGGCGCGGTCGCGAGCTCGTGGCGGATCGCGACGACGATGAAGTGCGGCGCGATCGCGAACGGCAACAGCAGCGCGTTGTGCTTGGTCGCGAGGGCGAAGCCCCACACCACGCCCGCGACCCAGGCCCACCGCGCCGACGCCAGCGCGCGCCAGTAACAGTAGAGCGTCGCGACCCACAACGTCGCGATCGGTCCGTCGAAGCACGCGAGCCCGGCGTGGAACAGCGCGCGCGGCAAGAACAACGTCAGCAGCGCGGCGATCACCGCCTCGGCGAGCCCCCACGCGGCGGCGACCCACGCGAACACGATCAGCACCAGCAGCGCGTGCATCAGCGCGCTCGGCGCGCGGTAGGCGGTGACGCGGCTCGCGATCCCGAGCTTGTCGTGGAGCACCAGCTTCGAGAAGCCGAACAGCGTCTTCATCAGCGGCGGGTGCTCGCGGTTGTGATCGGTCAGGCCGGGGCCGCCGAAGTGCGCGGTGATCTGCTGCTCGCTGAGCGTGCCGTCCTTGCCGGTCGCCAGATCGATCCACCAGCGCGCGTAGCCGTCGCCGGCGCCCATGTAGACGGTCTCGTCGCGGGCGATGCCGACGTCGCGCTGGGCCGCGAGCGCGATCGCGAGCGCGCCGACAAACAGCACCAGACCGATCACCCGCACCAGCCACCGCGGCGGCGTCACTGCCGGGCCTCGGCGGCGAAGCACACCAGGCGGTTCGGCGAGCGCGGGCCGCGAGCGGTCGCGGTGAACCTCACGGTCGCGGTGCCGGGCGTGGTCGCGACGGTGCGGCGGACCCAGCCATCGTCGACGCCGAACCGCACGGTCGCGAGCTCGCGGCCGTCGACCGCGACCGCCAGCGACGCCGGCGCGCGGACGTCGCGGCGGGTGAACACGTCGGCGAGCCCGACGCCGATCGCGAGGGTCGAGCCGAGCGTCACGTTCGCGAACGTCAACGTCACCGCGCCGCCGGACGCGGGCACGATCTGCGCGCAGCGGTGCGGCTCGAAGCCGACCTCGGCGAGCACCAGCTCGGGGCCGCGGGCGCGCGCCCCGGCGACGGTCGCGGTGCCGACGATCGCCGCGAAGTCGGTGACGACCACCGCCGCTGCCTGCTCGAAGCGCCGCACCGTCACGCCGCCGAACTGCGCGGTCGCGGTCGCGCGCAGGCCGCGGGTCTCGCTGGCGCGCGCGCCGCGGATCGACAGCTCCCAGATCAC
>JAYTAJ010001203.1:0-2530 GCA_043737575.1 Myxococcales bacterium
CAAGATGTCGGTGCTCGCGACCGTCACCGGCGGCGCCAACGGCTTCGACGACGACCGCCTCAACTGCACCGACGGCGAGGCCGGCAAGCCGGCGTTCACCACGCTGCCCGTGCCGATCGGCACCACGTACACGGTGGTCATCGCCGCGCTGAACTCGGTGGGCGAGTCGATCGGTGACTCGGCGGCGCTCACCGGCCGCGCCCTCGACTACGGCAACAAGTACGAGAACCTCGGCGTCGTCGCGGTCCCGATCCGCTGATCAGCGGGCGAGGCCGAGGACGATCGCGCCGCCGAACACCAGCCCGACGCCCGCCAAGGTGCGGCGCGTCGGGCGCTCGCCGAGCGCGAACCCGAGGGCGGTGGCGAACAGCACCGAGGTGTTGCGCAGCGTGAAGACGTACGCCGCGCGTTGCGCGCGAGCGCGTACATGAACAACAGGAACGCGGTCGCGCACACCACGCCTGCGCCGAGCGTGGTCCACGGCTGGGCGCGCACCACCGCGGCGAAGGTCGAGCGATAGCGGGCGCCGCCGAGCCCGGCGCCGAGCCCGGTGGCGACGACCATCGACACCGCGAACACCAGCGACGGGCTCGAGCCGGTGTCGAGCGCGTACTTGTACGTGAAGTGATACGAGGCGATGAACACCGCGCACTGCGCCGCGAAGCTGATCGCGGCGCGCGGCACGCCGCGGGTCGAGCCGGCCGCGGCGAGCCCGACGATGATGAGCGCGCTGCCGAGCGCGCCGAGCGGCGTGAGCTGCTCGCCCATCGCGACGATCGAGATCGGCCACACTAGGAGCGCCGCGGTGCCGCGCGAGATCGTGTAGACCGGCCCGAGCGGACCGACCGCGAGGGCGCGGCCGAGGGCGCGGAAGTAGCCGGCCTCGAGGACACCCGCGACCACCGCGAGGCCGAGCGCGCCCGGCGTGGCGCCGTCGCCGCCCGCGAGCCACTCGATGCCCGCGACGATCGCGGTCAGCGCGCCCGCGGTGGCGACCACCGCGTGGACCGCCGCCGCCGGATCGCGGGTCCGCTTGACCAGCGCGTTCCACGCGGCGTGGAGGAACGCCGAGCCGAGGACGAGCGCGTAGCCCAGCATTGGATCGACCCAACCCAGCAGGCTACGCTCGCGCCCATGGTGCCGCTCGAGGACTGGCGGCGCGACGGCGCGACGATGCCGTGGCGCGGCCACGCGATCTTCACGCGCACCGCGGGCGTGGGCGAGCCGCTCCTGCTCATCCACGGCTTCCCGACCTCGTCGTGGGACTGGCACGCGGTGTGGGCGCGGCTGGCCACACGGTTCCGGCTGATCACGTTCGATCTGCTCGGCTTCGGCTTCTCGGCCAAGCCGCGCGACCACGGGTATCGCATCGTCGATCAGGCCGATCTGTGCGAGGCGGTGCTGGCCCACCACGGCGTCAGCCGCTGCCGCGTGCTCGCCCACGACTACGGCAACACCGTCACCCAGGAGTTGCTGGCGCGGCAGCGCGACCGCACGCTCGCCGTCGCGATCGACGCGGTGACGTTCCTGAACGGCGGCCTGTTCCCCGAGGCCCATCACCCGCTGCTGATGCAGCGCCTGCTGGCGTCGCGGCTCGGACCGTGGCTGGTCCCGCTGTCCGGATTCCGGACGTTCGGTCGGAGCCTGCGGCGGACCTGGGGCCAGCGGCCGCTGCCCGACGACGAGCTGGCGGCGATGTGGGAGCTGGTGACCGCGAGCGACGGGGTCGCGGTGCTGCCGAAGCTGCTCGGCTACCTGGCGCAGCGCCGCGCCCATCGCGAGCGCTGGGTCGGCGCGATCGTCGAGGCGGGGATCCCGCTGCGGCTGATCGACGGCGTGGTCGATCCGATCTCGGGCGCGAGCCTGGTGGCGCGCTACCGCGAGCTGATCCGCGACGCCGACGTCGTCGAGCTGCCGACCGTCGGTCACTACCCGCAGGTCGAAGCACCGGACGCGGTGGTCGATGCTATGACCGCGCCATGAAGCTCCGCTCGTTCGCCGCCGTCGGTCTCGCCCTGTCGCTCGCCTCGCTCGCGGCGTGCGACCAGAAGCCCAACCAGGCCAAGCCGTCGTCGACGGTCGCCGGCGATCCGACCGCCGAGGCCAAGCGGCTGATCGCCGGCGGCGCCACCGTCGTCGACGTCCGCGAGCAGGACGAGTGGGACGAGGGCCACCTGCCGCAGGCCAAGCACGTCCCGGTCGCCGCGGTCGGCGCGCGCGTCGCCGAGATCGAGGCGGCGGCGGGCGGCAAGGACAAGCCGATCGTCGTCTACTGCAAGGCGGGCGGCCGCGCCGGTCGCGCCAAGGAGACGCTCGAGGCCGCGGGCTTCACCAACGTCACCAACGGCGGCGGCTACCGCGCGCTGGCCGCGCCGTGACCGCGCGACCAGCGAGCCTCGGGCCGCTGGTGCCGTTTCGCCGCGGCGCGTTCGCCGCCCTGCCCGAGCAGCCGTGGTTGCCGCATCGCTTCGCCGACACCTGGCTCGAGCGCGTGCCGATCACCACCGACGAGCTCGGCGCCTGCACCGCC
>JAYTAJ010001204.1:0-2528 GCA_043737575.1 Myxococcales bacterium
CATCCCCGCACCGGCCGGCTCCACCAGATCCGCCGCCACTGCAAGCACCTCGCGTGTCCGCTGATCGGCGACGTCAAGTACGGCAAGGGCGAGCACAACCGCATCTTCCGCGAGCAGCACGATCTGCACCGCCTCGCGCTCCACGCCGCTCACCTCGGCCTCGCCCATCCGTTCGGCGGCCCCGCGATCGCCGTCGACATTCCGCTCGCCGCCGATCTGGTGCACGCGATCGCCAGCTGCCGCGCCGCCTACCCCGATCCGTCCTGACCGGCGATGCTCTTGATCGTCGCGACCAGCTCCTGCGGCTCGATCGGCTTGGCGACGTGGGCCTGGTAGCCGGCGAGCATCGCGCGGGTCCGATCCTCCGAGCGCGCGAACGCGGTCAGCGCGATCGCGCGGATGCGGCCACCGCGGGCCGCGGGCAGCGCGCGGACGTCGCGCATGAGCTGATAGCCGTCGCGATCGGGCATGCCGATGTCGCTGACGATCACGTCGGGCAGGTGCTGCTGCACCAGCATCATCGCCTCGGCCGCCGAGCCCGCGATCCAGACCTGCGCCGCCGAGTCCTCGAGCACCGCCTTCACCAGCTCGCGGGCGTCGAGCTCGTCGTCGACGACCAGGACCCGGATCCCGGCGAGTGAGATCGCGAGGTCGCCGCGCATGGGCTGCGGCGTCGTCGGATGATCGCCGGGCGACGTCGGGTTGTCGCGGATCGGACGCAGCGGCAGGTGGACGATGAACGTGGCCCCGGCCCCGGCCACGCTGTCGGCGGACACGGTGCCGCCGTGCAGCTCGACGAGCTGCTTCACGATCGACAGGCCGAGCCCGAGCCCGCCGTGGGTCCGCGTCGTCGACGCGTCGGCCTGGCGAAACCGCTCGAAGACGTGGGGCAAGAAGTCGGCGCTGATGCCGACGCCGGTGTCGTGCACGACGATCTCGACGTGGGAGTTGATGCGATGCACCAGCACGTCGATCTTGCCGCCCTTGGGCGTGAACTTCACCGCGTTGGTGAGCAGGTTCCACACCACCTGCTGCAGCCGGTTGGGATCGCCGAACAGGTGGCCCGAGTACGGATCGACGGTCTTGCGGATCGCGATGTCCTTGGCGTCGGCCGACGGCCGCACCGACTCGATCGCGGCGTCGACGATCATCGCCAGCTCGAGGCGCTGGACGTCGAGGCGGATCTTGCCAGAGATGATCCCGCTCATGTCGAGGAGATCCTCGATCAGCTGGGCCTGCGACCGCGCGTTGCGCGCGATCGTCTCGAGACCGCGGCGGGTGCTGTCGTCGGCGCCGCGCGCGAGGAGCAGCTCGGTCCAGCCGAGGATCGCGTTGAGCGGCGTGCGCAGCTCGTGGGACAAGGTCGCGAGGAACTCGTCCTTCATCAGGCTGACCCGCTCGATCTGCGTGCGCATCGTGCGCTCGGCCTCGAGCAGCGAGGCGCGCTCGTCGGCGGCGCGGCGGGCGTCCTCGTAGAGCTGGGCGTTGTCGATCGCGATCGCGGCCTGCGCGGCGATCGCGACGATCAGCCGCTCCGAGCGCTCGGTGAACATGCCGCGCTCGGGGTGCGTGAAGAACAGCCCGCCGATCACCTCGCCCGATCGTCGACAGACCGGGACCGCGAGGTAGCTGACGACCGGCAGGTGACCGGGCGGCATGCCGTGGTGCGGCGCCCACTGGCCGTAGCGCGGGTCCTCGCGGACGTCGGCGATGCGGATCACGCCCTCGCCGCGAAACGTCGGCGCGTAGAAGAACGCGCCGAACTGAGCGCCGCTGAGCTGGGTGCCGGCGTCGGTGACCGCCTGCACCACCTTCTCGAGATCGAGGTTCGACGCCAGCATCGCGCCGGTCCGGTTGAGCAGCTCGAGGATGCGGGTCTCCTCCTCGAGCGCCTCCTTGGTCGCGACCAGCTCCTGCTCGGCGCGACGGCGCGCCTCCAGGATCGTCGAGACGTTCTGCAGCGCGGTCTGCCGGAGCTGACGCTCTTCGTCGTCGACCGTCATCACACGCCGAGGATCGCGGCGGCGAGCGCGGTGCCCTGCACCCGCGCGGTGATCTTCGCGAACGCGGTGTCGCGCGACGTCGAGGTGTCGTCGCTGAACGGCGAGTAGCCGCAGTCGTCGGTGGTGCCGAGCTGCGCCACCGGGAGGTAGGTCGCGGCCTCGAGGATCCGATCGCGCACTTCTTCGGCGGTCTCGATCCGCGGATCGATCGGCGCGACCACGCCGACGAAGATGCGGTGGTGGGGCCGGAGGTGATCGCGCAGCAGCCCGAGGACGTGGGCGCGATCGGGCTCGCCCGCGAGCGCGACGTAGAAGTTGGTGACGTCGAGCTGCAGGAGGCTCGGGATCAGCTCGGCGTAGTCGACGTCGGCGCTGTGGGTCGAGTCGATGTCGCCGCCCGGGCAGGTGTGGACCCCGAGCCGGCTGCGTTCCTCGGGCGTGAAGCGCGCGAGCGCGAGGTTGTTCAGCTCGATGAAGCCGCGCAAAAGCTCCGCGGTCGGATCGAGCTTGACCGCGAGCCGACCT
>JAYTAJ010001205.1:0-2528 GCA_043737575.1 Myxococcales bacterium
TCGGCGGTGAGCTGGGCCAGCCGGCGATCGATCACCGCCTTCTCGAGCTTGAAGTCGGGGATGCCGTAGCGGAGCAAGCCGCCCGCGCGATCGGCGGCCTCGTAGACGATCGCGGTGTGACCGGCGCGCGCCAGCTGCTGCGCGCACGCCAGGCCAGCGGGCCCCGAGCCGACGATCGCGACGCGCTGTCCGGTCCGCAAGCGCGTCGGCGCGGGCTGCGCGGTGACCCAGCCCTCGCGCCACGCTCGCTCGGCGATCTCCTTCTCGAGGTGCTCGATCGTGACCGGCGCACCGTCGAGGCCGAGCACGCACGCCGCCTCGCACGGCGCCGGGCACAGCCGCCCGGTCAGCTCCGGAAAGTTGTTGGTCGCGTCGAGGCGGCGCCACGCGGTCTGCCACTGATCGCGCCACACCCGATCGTTGAAGTCGGGGATCGGGTTGCCGAGCGGACAGCCCTGCATGCAGAACGGCACGCCGCAGTCCATGCAGCGGCCGGCCTGCTGCGCCAAGGTCGTCGCGTCGTGGTGGCCTTCGACCTCGCGCCAGTCGTCGAGGCGCTGCGGCAGCGGCCGGCGCGGCGCGACCACGCGCGGCCACTCGACGAAGCCGGTCGGCTTGCCCATCACGCGACTCCCGCGGTGACCGGCGGCCGCGGCCGCGCGGCGGCGCGACGCGCCTGCAAGACGCGGCGATACTCGATCGGCATCACCTTCACGAACCGCGCGACCATCAGCTCCCAGTTGTCGAGGATGCGGCGGCCGACCGCGCTGTGGGTGAGGCGGACGTGATCCTCGAGGAGGCCGTGGACCAGCCACAGGTCGCTCTCGTCGACCAGCGACTCCAGCTCGACCAGCTCGCGGTTGACCTTGCCGGCGAACCGCTTGTCCTTGTCGAACACGTACGCGGTGCCGCCGCTCATGCCCGCGGCGAAGTTGCGCCCGGTCGCGCCGAGCACGACCACGACGCCGCCGGTCATGTACTCGCAGCCGTGATCGCCGACGCCCTCGACCACCGCGCGGGCGCCGCTGTTGCGCACCGCGAAGCGCTCGCCGGCCTGGCCCGCGGCGAACAGCTCGCCCGAGGTCGCGCCGTACAGCGCGGTGTTGCCGAGCAGCGCGTTGTCCTCGGCGGCGAACCGCGCGGCGCGCGGCGGGAACACCGCGAGGCGTCCGCCCGACAGGCCCTTGCCGACGTAGTCGTTGGCGTCGCCCTCGAGCGACAGCTCGACCCCGGCGGCGAGGAAACCGCCGAAGCTCTGGCCGGCCGAGCCGGTCAAGTACACGCGCAGCGTGCCGTCGGGCAGGCCGCGGGCGCCGTGGGCGCGGGCGATGCGTCCGGACAACAGCGTGCCGACCGCGCGGCGGGTGTTGTCGATCGGCAGCCGGACCTCGACCGGGCGCGCGTCGGTGATGACGTCGCCGGCCGCGGCGAGGATCGCGTGATCGAGGTGATCGGCGGTGCTCCACGGCTCGGCGGCGACGAAGCGGGTCGGCGCGCCGTCGCTGCGATGCAGGAGCGGCGCGAGATCGATCGTCGCGTGCTTGCCGACCCGATCGGTGCGCGGCGCCAGGAGCTCGGTGCGACCGACCAGCTCGTCGAGCGTTCGGACCCCGAGCTGCGCCAGCCAGCGCCGGACCTCCTCGGCGATCATCGTGAAGAACGCGACGACGTGCTCGGGTCGGCCGCGGTAGCGCGCGCGCAGCGCCGGATCTTGCGTCGCGATGCCGACCGAGCAGGTGTTGAGGTGGCACTTGCGCAGCATCACGCAGCCGGTCGCGACCAGCGATGCGGTCGCAAGGCCGTACTCCTCGGCGCCGAGCAAGGTCGCGACGATCACGTCGCGCGCGGTGCGCAGGCCGCCGTCGACCTGCAGGCGGACCCGGCCGCGCAGCCGATGCTGCACCAGCACCTGGTGGGCCTCGGCGAGGCCGAGCTCCCACGGTAGCCCGGCGTGGCGCAGGCTCGACAGCGGCGACGCGCCGGTCCCGCCCTCGTAGCCGGCGATCACGATCGCGCCGGCGCGGGCCTTGGCGACGCCCGCCGCGATCGTGCCGACGCCGACCTCGCTGACCAGCTTCACCGACACCCGCGCGGTCGGCTGGATCGCGGTGAGGTCGTAGATCAGCTGCGCCAGATCCTCGATCGAGTAGATGTCGTGGTGCGGCGGCGGCGAGATCAGCGTCACGCCCGGCGTCGAGCACCGCACCTTGGCGATGCGATCGTCGACCTTGCCGCCCGGCAGCTGACCGCCCTCGCCGGGCTTCGCGCCCTGGGCGATCTTGATCTGCAGATCGTCGGCGTTGACCAGGTAGTGAGCGGTGACGCCGAAGCGGCCCGACGCGATCTGCTTCACCGCGCTGCGGCGCCAGCGGCCGTCGGCGTCGGGCTCGAACCGGTGCGGCTCCTCGCCGCCCTCGCCGGAATTCGACCGCGCGCCGAGCTGGTTCATCGCGATCGCCAGGGTCTCGTGGGCCTCGGCGCTGATCGATCCGAACGACATCGCGCCGGTCACGAACCGCCGCACGATC
>JAYTAJ010001206.1:0-2528 GCA_043737575.1 Myxococcales bacterium
CTCGGCTTCGACGACCGCAAGGTCGGATCGCTGACGCCGAGCACCGAGGGCAACGTCAACACCTGGGGCATCGCCGACTGGAACGGCGACGGTCGCTCCGACTTCTGCCGCGTCCACCGCTCGCTCGGCCAGGACCTCATTCGCTGCCTGATCGCGGGCTTCGATCCGTTCGATCGCACCAACCGCACCGTGGTGGCCAAGGACGTCTCGATGGGCGCGCTGCCCGCGATCGGCAACGTCATCGGCGCCGCGGGCTTCCTCCAGTGGGTCGACGTCAACGGCGACGGCAAGAGCGACTACTGCCGCGGCGTCGGCGCGGGCAGCATCCGCTGCGCGATCTCGAACGGCATCGGCAGCCCGTTCGCGACCGGGTTCCAGGACGTCGAGTGGGCGACGGGCGCCAATGACACCATCGCCGCGTACCCGAGCCGCAAGTGGGGCGATCTGAACGGCGATGGCAAGCTCGACGTCTGCAGTTCGAATGGCATCCCGTACCCGAATGCCCCGATCAGCAACAAGACCTGTACGGTGTCGGACGGGCTGACCAGCCACACCGTGATCGCGAATCTGCCGATCAGCGGTTACGAGGCCAGCTACGACCGCCACTGGATGATCGACTGGAACGGCGACGGTCGGTCCGAGTACTGCCTGACGACCGGCTCGCAGGGCGGCGTCGGCAGCACGCTGACCTGCATCCGCCGCAATGCGGCGGGCCCGACGATGACCGATCTCGCGACGTCGTTCGACAACGGCATCGGCGGCACCACCGCGGTCAGCTACGTCCCGTCGTCGGCGTGGGCCGCCAGCACCACGCCGCCCAACAACAGCCCGCCGATCGTGGCGACCGTGAGCCAGACCGTCACCGATGACGGCGCCGGCACCGTCGCGACGACCTCCTACCGCTACGCCGGCGGCCGCCACGACGCGTTCACGGGCCGCTTCCTCGGCTTCGCCTGGGCCCGCGTGTCGGGGCCGTGTCTGACCGCCGAGGGCGCCGCGTGCCCGTACACCGACACCACGTACAACCTCGATCCGCGCTGGCCGACCCGGCCGAGTGGCGTGTATCGCTACGGTGGCAGTCCGAGTGTGCTCCTGCACAGCACGGTGTACGACTACCGCAACACCACCACGACGCCGCATCGCGCCGATCCGATGCAGGAGACGATCACTGCCTATCACGGCGCGGCGTACAACGTGACGCAGGTGGTGCGGACCTACGACCGCTACGGCAACGTGACCCGCGTGCTCGATCTCGGCCTGGTCGCCGACGGCATCACGCCGTTCCACGACGGCGACGACCGCGTGGTCGAGACCACCTACGTCGTCAACCCGAGCGCCTACATCGTCGACCGGCCCGCGACCATCGTCGGCCGCGACGGCCTCGCCTTCGGCGCCGACCAGCTCACCGCGGTGCGCTACGTCTACGACACCAACGCCGACCACACCCAGGCGCCGACCCTCGGGCGGGTGACGCGGACCGAGACCTGGCTCGACACCGAGGACCGCTTCCTCCGCACCACGAACCCCTACGACACCGCGTACGACACGCCGGGCAACGTGGTGAGCGAGACCGACGCGCTGAACCATCAGACCAGCTACCAGCTCGACCCGGTCTATCAGCTCTACCCGATCACCACGACCACGCCGCCGACCGGGACCGCGCTGGCGCCGCAGTCGGTGGCGACGACCTGGGACGCCCGGTGCGGCAAGAAGCTGACCGAGACGCAGGTCCAGAATGGCACGGTCACGACGTACACCTACGATGCGCTGTGTCGGAAGATCCGCACCGACTGGGCGGGTGGCGGCTTCGAGAAGATCGCGTATCACGACACCGCGCCGCGCTACCACGAGGTCGCGGTCCCCGGCCCCGCGGGCGATCTGTGGACCCGCACCACCGTCGACGGCCTCGGCCGGACGCGGGAGGTCCGCCGCCGCGGCCCCGGCGCGAGTGACATCATCGCGGCCGCCTACCGCTACGACGCGCGCGGCAACCTGGTCAGCAGCCAGACGCCGTCCTACAGCGGCGACGTCAGCCACGCGACGACCTACGGATACGACGTCCTCGATCGCCAGATCCGGATGACGCTGCCCGACGGCGGTGTTCGCACCACCGCGTACGAGCTGCGCAAGGCGATCGTCACCGACGAGCTCGGCCACCAGCAGCTGTCGCAGACCGACGTCCGCGGCCGCACCACGTGGACCTGCACGCTGCAGAACAACAGCTGCCTCGGCGACAACGTGTATTACGCGTACGACGCGCGCGGCCACCTGGCGCGGATGCAGCAGCTCGGCCAGCACAACACGCAGTGGTCGTACTGGACCTTCACCCACGACTCGCTGGGCCGCCGCGTCGCGCTGTCCGATCCCGACGCGGGCGCCCGTCGCTACACCTACGACGCCGTCGGCAACCTGACCGACGAGGTCGACGCCAAGGGCGCCCGCACCCACTACACCTACGACGCGCTGCGCCGCATGACCAGCAAGACGCTCGACTACTGCGCGTCGAGCGGACGCCTGCGGTGCAACTT
>JAYTAJ010001207.1:0-13402 GCA_043737575.1 Myxococcales bacterium
GTGTTCATCGAGTCGCTCATGGGCTTCTCGCTGCACCCGAGCGACGGCGCGTCGCTGCCCGGCGCCGATCCGACGTTCGATCAGATCTTCGACGGCTTCCGCCCCGACCGCGGCTCGATCATCGTCGGCGCCGAGCTCGGCGGTGGCACCCCGACCGTCGACGACGGCAGCGCGTGCCCGGCCACCGACCGCCCCGGCCGCATCGCCTGCGCGGTGTGGACGATGGGGACCTTGGTCGGCGGCACCCTCGCCCACGAGATCGGCCACAGCCTCGGCCTCGCCAACCCGGGCGGCGACGGCTTCCACAACGCCGGCGACGAGATCGATCGGCTGATGGACTCCGGCGGTGATCGCCCGTTCCCCGAGCGGGCGCAGCTGCAAGGGCAGGGGCCCGGCGTGTTCTGCGAGGCCGAGTACGAGTACCTGCGGCAGATCCTGCCGTCGAGCCTGCCCGCCGACCTGTCGCCGCGACCGCCGTGCTGACGTCGATCGCCGACCAGGTCGAGGTCGCGCTCGCGGCGCTGCGGGCCAAGGCCTCCTCGATGCGCATCGCCGGAATGTAGCTCAGCGACGACGACGAAGCCGGCCTGGCCGAAGTTGACGTTCACCGCGCAGGACATGGACGATGAAGCTCGTCGTCCCCTCGAGTCGATAGATGATCCGACATGGCGGGACGATCACCTCACGGTATCGCCCCCGGGGTAGCTCCCGGAGCTGTCGCCCGGATGACGGAAAGTCGCGTAGCCGGTCGAGCGCGGCGATCGCGCGCACCACCAATCGACTTGCCGCCGAGGGGTCGTCGCGAGCAATCCGAGCGGCGATCTCGTCGAGATCGTCGAGCGCTGGCGCTGACCAGACTACTTTGCCGGGACGAGCCACCGCCGCAGCCTCCGCGTCGCCGCCGCGTGCGAGATCACACGCCCCTCACGGATCGCTCGCTCGCCGCGGGCCACGCCTTCGAGCAACTCGAGCCGTGTCTGCATCGCGTCGTAGCAGTCGATGCCCATCATCACCGCGGTCGCGCGTCCGCGCTCGGTGATCACCAGCGGTTCGGTCGACGTTCGCAGGGTCGCGATGATCTCGGTCGCGTGGCGTTTGACCGAGGTGACCGGCTGCAGTCGGACGGTGCGCATGTGCCACTAAAGTATCACCAGGCGCGCGTCGCACCCAGCTCGATCGACCCACGTGGACCTGGTCGCCCCCCCGCTACAGCAGCCGATGGATCCCCACCGGCCCGACCCGCCCGCGCAGCTCGATCGCCCCCAGCGACTCCGCCACCACCTCGCCGCACGCCGCCCGCACGCTGTCCGTCACCAGCAGCCGCACGCCACGCTGCTTCGCCTCGCCCTCCAGCCGCGCCGCGACGTTCACGACGTCGCCGAGGACGGTGAACGCCAGATGCCGCGGGTCGCCGATCGAGCCGACCGTCACCTCGCCGCTGTTGATCGCGATCGCCACCGACAGCGGCCCGCCGGTCAGCTCGAGCCAGCGCGGCGACAGCCGCTCGGCGCGCCGCTGCATCTCGAGGCCCGCCGCCACCGCCGCCGCGGCGTGCTCACCGAGTCGCTCGGGCACGCCGAACACCGCCATCAGGCCATCGCCGAGGATGCGGTTGATGCTGCCGCGCTGGCCGAAGATCGCCTCGCCCATCTCGGCGTAGAACTCGTTCAGCAGCATCAGCACGTGCTCCGACGCGAGCCGCTGCGTCAGGCCGGTGAAGCCGCGGATGTCGGCGAACATCACGCTGACGTCGCGGCGCTCGCCGTGGGTGCGGAACCGCTCGGGATCGGTCAGCAGCACCTGCACCAGATCGGGCGCGACGTAGCGCGAGAACAGATCGGACAAGAGCCGGTTGTTGTCGGTCAATCGCTGGTTGACGCGCGCCATGCGCAGCGCCCCCGCGATCTGATCGGCCAAGGTCACCGCGATCTCCTGGGCGTCGCGCAGCGGCCCCGGGTGCGGGCTCTCGAGGTTGAGCACGCCCAGCACCTGCTCGCCGAAGCGGATCGGCACCGCCAGCTCGGCGCGGGTCGACGGGTTCATGCGCACGAAGTCGGGATCGCGGCCGACGTCGAGCACCAGCTGGACGCTGCCCGTGCGCGCGGCGCGGCCGACCACGCCGCGGCTGACCGCCTCACGGCCACCGCCCGCCAGATCGATCGCGCTGCCGGCGTGGGCGACCAGCTCGAGCTCGCCGGCCAGGTGATCGAGCAGGTGCAAGGACACCAGCGGCACGCCGAGCCGCTCGTGGATGAACCGCGCGACTCGCTCGAGCAGGCCGCCGAGATCGGTCGACGCGGTCGCGGTCCGCGACACGTCCGACAGCATCGCCAGCTGCGCGGCGTGGCGGCGGACGTCGTCGAACAGGCGGGCGTTGGCGATCGCGCCCGCGATCTGCTCGGTGACCGTCGACAGCAGCGCCAGCTGATCGTGGAACGCGGCGAGCGCGCGGCTCTCGAGGTTGAGCAGCGCCACCACCTCGCCGCGGTAGATCGCCGGCACGCACACCTCGCTGCGCGCGCCCGGCAAGGTCTCGACGTAGTTCGGCCAGGCCCGGACGTCGTCGATCACCACCGCGCGGCCGGTCGCCGCGACCTCGCCGACCACGCCCGAGCCGAACGGCCGGCTGTAGCCGACGTAGATCTCGGTCGGCAGCTCGGTCGAGAGCGCCTCGCACACGAACCGCGCGGCGGTGCGATCGACCCGGATCAGCGCGACGAACTCCCAGCCGAAACCCCGGCGGATCGCGTCGACGATCCGCTGCATCATCGGCCGCAGCTCGAGCTCGCCGGTCGCCGCGCGCGCGACCTCGTTCAGGAGCTCCAGCTCGCGGGCCTTGCGCGCCAGCGCCGAGCCCGCGGTCGCCTGCTCGCGCAACAGCCGGGCGTTGTCGAGCGTGACCGCGAGGCGACTCGCCGCCAGCTCCATCAGCTCGGCGCGCTCGGCCAGCGGCCCCGGCTCGGTCGCCTCGCAGTCGAGCACGCCGATGATGCGGTCGCCCGCGCGCAGCGGGATCACCAGCTCGCTGTTGACGCCGAGGATCGCCTCGACGTAGTCGGGATCGCCGTGGACGTCGGCGACGAAGACGGTCGCGCCGTGGCGCACCGCGCGGCCGATCAGCCCGGTGCCGATCGGCAGCGTGTAGCCCGGCGGCGTCGACGCGTTCAGGCTGGTCGACTCGGCGAGGTGGCGGACCACGCCGGCGTCCTCGTCGTGCAGCAGGATCGCGACGTAGGCGAGGCCGAACTCCTCGCGGATCGCCGCCGCGGCGCGCTCGCCGATCGCGCGGACGTCCGAGCCGGTCGCGATCCGACCCAGGCGATCCAGGGTCGCCAGGAGGGACGCGCCACTCCCGCCGAAGACCTGACCCATGGCCGCGATTCTACCCCGGTCAGCTTGCCGCCTGCAGCGATTGCGTCGTCGCCAGGAGGTCGGCGCCCACGTAGATCTCGACGACGTGGGGCTTGCGGTCGTCGACCAGCGGCACCGTCAGGTCGGGCTGCGGCACGCCGTCACACACGACGCGGCTGCTCCCGCCCGGCGCCAGCTTCTCGATCGCGATGCGATACACGGTGTCGCGATAGCGGTACTCGACCTCGAAGCGATCCCACGCGGCCGGGAAAAGCGGCGCCACCCGCAGCCGATCGACCTCGAGGTGCAGGCCGAGCAGCGACTCGGTGATGAGCCGATACATCCAGCCCGCCGAGCCGGTGTACCAGGTCCAGCCACCGCGGCCGGCGTGCTGCGGGTTGGTGTAGACGTCGGCCGCGACCACGTAGGGCTCGACCTGATACGTCGCGATCGCCTCGGCGCTGTCACCGTGATGTACCGGGTTGATCGCACGGTAGAGCTCCCACGCCTTCTCGCTCTGGCCCGCCGCCGCGAACGCCATCGCCGTCCACACCGCCGCGTGGGTGTACTGGCCGCCGTTCTCGCGGACCCCCGGCACGTAGCCCTTCACGTAGCCGGGCTTCAGGTGCGACGTGTCGAACGGCGGATCGAACAGCTGGATCACGTCGAGGTCGCGGCGGACCAGCCGGGCGTCGACCGCGGCGAGCGCGCGCCGCGATCGGTCGGGCGAGCCGGCCTGCGACAGCACCGACCAGCTCTGCGGCAACGAGTCGATCTGACACTCGGGTGACGACGACGATCCCAGCGGCTCGCCGTTGTCGAAGTAGGCGCGGCGGTACCACTCGCCATCCCACGCGTTGGCCTCGATGTTGGCGCGCAGCTTGGTCGCCTCGGTCGCGCACAGCTCGGCGAAGGCGCCGTCGTCGCGCCGCCGCGCCAGCGCGCCGAACCGCACCAGCACGTCGTACAGGAAGAACGCCAGCCACACGCTCTCGCCCTTGCCGCCCTCGCCGACGAGGTTCATGCCGTCGTTCCAGTCGCCGGTGCCCATGAGCGGCAGGCCGCGGGCGCCGAAATTCAGGCCGTGGCGCACCGCGCGCTGGCAGTGCTCGTAGATCGTGATGCTCTCCTCCGATCGCGTCGGCAGATCGTAGTAGCTGTCCTCGTCGGGCTTGACCAAGCGGCTCTCGATGCCCGGGATCTTCTCGTCGAGCACGCCGGTGTCGCCGATCGCGTCGACGTAGTGACACACCGCGTACGGCAGCCACAGGTAGTCGTCGGAGATGCGGGTGCGGACGCCGCGGCCGTGGGGCGGATGCCACCAGTGCTGGACGTCGCCCTCGGGGAACTGCCGGCCGGCGGCGCGCAGGATCTGGCCGCGCAGCACGGGCGCTTCGGCGTGGACCAAGGCCATCGAGTCCTGCAGCTGATCGCGGAAGCCGAACGCACCGCCCGACTGGTAGAAGCCGCTGCGGCCCCACATCCGGCACGCCAGCACCTGGTAGATCAACCAGCCGTTGGCGAGCACGTCGAGCGTCGGCTCGGGGGTCTTCACCGTCACCGCGCCGAGGGTGCGGCGCCAGTAGCCGTGGACCTCCTCGAGCGCGCCGCGGGCTCGCCCGACGCCGCGGAACCGCGCCGCCAGGAGTCGCGCGTCCGACAGATCCTGGCCCGAGCCAAGCATGAACACGACCTCGCGCTCCTGCCCGTCGGTGAGCTCGAGCTGCACCTGCATCGCCAGGCACGGATCGAGCGCGGCGCCGACCCGGCCCGACAGCTTGGCGCGGGCCAGACACGCCGGCTGGCTCATCGAGCCGTTGCGCCCGAGGAACTCGGTGCGATCGCCCGTCACCACGCGGCGCTCCTCGCTGCAGTCGAGCAGCGCGACTCGCCCCGCGAACTCGCTCTTGTAGGTGTTGCGCGCGAGCAGCGCGCCGCTGCGGGTGTCGAGCTCGGTGAAGACGCACGGGATGTTGAAGCCGCGGTTGGCGCCGAGCACCAGCTCGAAGTAGCTGGTGAGCGACAGCTTGCGCGGCCGGCCCGAGTCGTTGCGCAGCTTCACCACGACGAACTTCACCGGCGCGTCGATCGCGACGTAGGTCGTGAGCTCGCTGGCGATGCCGCCCTCGGTGGTCGCGAACACGCTGTAGCCGAACCCGTGGCGCGTCGTGTACGGCGCGGCGCCGCCCGCCGGCAGCGGCGTCGGCGACCAGTAGCGGCCGTCGTCCTCGTCGCGCAGGTAGATCGCCTCGCCGCTGGCGTCGGTGACCGCGTCGTTGTGCCACGGCGTCAGCCGGTAGCTGTGGGCGTTCTCGCACCAGGTGTAGCCGCCGCCGCTCTCGGTCACGAGCGAGCCGAACCACGGATTCGCCATCACGTTCGACCACGGCGCCGGGGTGCGGGCGTTGCGCGACGTCGTGATCACGTACTCGCGGCCGTCGGGGCGGAAGCCGCCGAGGCCGTTCCACGCGATGCGATCGCCGGGCTCGGCCGCGATCGCCGCTGCGACCGCGCGCTGGCGCGGGATCCGGACCCGCCGATCGTCGGGCAAGAGCGGCGCCGGCAGATCGACCCGCAGGCGGCGCTCGAGCTGCTCGGCCAGCGTGCCCGCGGCGTCGCTGACCACGACCCGCGCCACCGTCTGCATCAGCCCGCGATCCTCCTCGGACATGTGCTCGCTGCGGCGCACGAAGATGCCGCCCGGCCGATCGATCCAGCTGGCGTCGGCGATCGCCGCGACCACCGCGACGATCTCGTCCTGCAGCACCTGGCGGTAGCCGGACGCGTCGTCGTTCCACACCACCAGATCCGCGGACAGCCCCTTCAGGCGCCAGTAGGTGTGGGCCTTCACCAGCTGCCGCACCAGCTCGATCGACGCGACGTCGGCGATGCGGACCAGCACGATCGGGAGATCGCCCGAGATGCCGTAGGCCCACAACCCCGACTGGCCGGCGCGGTTGCGCGCGATCAGGCTCTTCGGCGCCCGCAGGAGCGGGTTGGCGTAGAGCACGTTCGACGCCAGCCGCTCGTAGGTCTGGGTCTCGAGGTTGGTCGCGTCGAGGCGGCGCTGCACCACCTGGCTCTGCGTCCACGACAGCTCGAACACCCGATCGGCGACGTGGCGATCGCGGTACTTCTCGATCAGGCCGAGCGCGCTGTCGCGGGTCGCGGCGATGCCGGTGACGACGTGGATGCGCGCGGTCTGATCGGGCCCGATCGTGACGCGGCGGCGGATCGCGACGATCGGATCGAGCACCGAGCCCTGGCTGCCGGTCAGCGCGTCGGCGTGCAGGGCCTGGGGATCGATCGCGGTGCGGCCGCGGCCGAGGAACGCGCCGCGCGAGGTCTCGTACGACGCGTCGCCGGTCGCGCCGTCGTGGACCGCCATCAGGTGGATCATCCACGGCGGCTTCTCGGTGCCCGAGCGCGGCCGGCGGGTGCACACGATCGCCTCCAGCTCGGGCACCAGCTCGGTCTGCACGAACAGGTTGCTGAACGCCGGGTGGGCGGCGTCGGCGGCCGGCTGGGTCAGGACCACCTCGGCGTAGGTCGTCAGCTCGATCGTGCGCGCGGTGCGGCCGCGGTTGAACAGGCTGATGCGGCGCAGCTCGATGTCGTCCTCGGGCGACACGCTGATCTCGACGTGGCACTCGAGGTCGCCGTCGGTGCGGCGGAACTCGGCGCGGCCCTGGGAGTAGATCGCCTCGTAGCGGGTCGCGCGCTCGAGGGTCGGCTGGTGCGCCGCCGACCAGAACGCGCCCGACTCGACGTCGCGCAGGTAGACGAACTGGCCCCAGGCGTCGCGGGTCGCGTCCTCCTGCCATCGCGTCACCGCCAGATCGCGCCAGCGACTGTAGCCGCCGCCGGCGTTGGTGATCGCGACGTGGTACGTGCCGTTCGATAGCAGGTGGACCTCGGGCGCGGGCGTGCTCGGCGTCGTGAAGACGCGCAGCGCGTGGGCGGCGTCGTTGGCGCGGGTGATCGTCGACGCGACCTCGGGCGGCGCCAGCTCCTGGGCCGGGGCGTGGGGGATGCGCTCTTGCAGCAACAGCTCGGTGGCGCGGAACGCCGGGTCGGCGAGGAAGCGCCGCTGCATCGGCCGATCACACAGGAGGTACGCCAGCGACAGGAGCGCCATGCCCTGGTGGTGCGCCATGTACGAGCGGACCGTGACGTGATCGCGATCGGGCGGCAGCCGATCGGGCGTGTAGTCGATCGCCTCGTAGAAGCCGTAGTGGCCGCGGTGGCCGTCGCGCTCGAGCCGGCGCAGGTTGTCGCACGCGGCCTCGGGCGCGACCATCAGCGCCATCACGGTGGCGTACGGCGCGATCACCAGATCGTCGGCGAGGCCGCGCTTGAACCCGAGGCCGGGCACGCCGAACGCGCGGTACTGGTAGTTGCGCTGCGCGTCGGTCTTGTAATAGCCCGACTCCGAGATGCCCCACGGCACGTCGCGCTCGCGGCCGTAGTCGATCTGACGCTCGACCACCGCGCGGTTGGTGTCGTCGAGCAGCGTGCCGTCGTAGGTCGGCATCACCAGGAGCGGCATCAGGTACTCGAACATCGAGCCGCTCCACGACTGCAACGCCGGCCGATCGCCCGCGTAGGTCAGGAGCCGGCCGAGCCGGAACCAGTGCTCCTGTGGCACCTTGTTCTGGGCGATCGCGAGGAAGCTGGTGAGCCGCGCCTCCGACGCCAGCAGATCGTACGATCCGGCGTCGAGGCGGTGATCGGAGACGTTGTAGCCGATCGCCAGGAGGTGGCGGCGGGCGTCGTAGAGGAACGTGTAGTCGAGGTCGGCCAGCTCGCGACAGCGCGCGGCGAGGCGGCCGAGTTGCTCGAGACGGTGGCCGGCGTGCTCGGCCGCGGTGACGATCGCGGCGCGCAGGATCGGATCGTCGATCATCGGGCCGAGCGTGATCTCGAGGCGCGCCAGATCGATCAAGGTCAGCGTGTCGGCCGGACGCGGCCCGATCGCGGTCGCGGGCACCGCGATCCACGGCGCGAGGTGGAGCAGCTCCGCCGCGGCGTCGCGGCACTGGCGCTCGAGCGCGCTCGCCCACCAGGTCGGCTCGGCGTCGCCGCGGTCCTCGAACAGCCGGACCAGCGCGAGGGCGCCCGCGGCCAGGCGCTCGAGCGACGCGTGCTGATCGACCAGCGTGGTCGGGGTGCCGTCGAGCTCGGCGCGCAGCCGCGCGATCACCTGCGCGACCTCGGGCCAGCCCGCGGTCGGCGCCGCCGCGACCTCGAGGGTCTCGCACAGCCCGACGAAGGTCTGGGTCCGGCCGATCGGCTCGCGGGCCAGCTCGTCGAGCCCGGTCGCGAGGATCACCAGGTGGCCGGCGAGGTTGCCGCTGTCGACCGTCGACACGTAGCGTGGCAACAGCGGCTCGAGCGTCGTCGTGTCGTACCAGTTGTAGAGGTGGCTGCGGTAGCGCTCGAGGCGATCGACGGTGTCGAGGGTGCGGGCGGTCCGCACCACCAGCTCGCCCGCGGTGACGTAGCCGAGATCGTAGGCGGCGAGCGTCGCGGTGAGCGACAGGCCGATGTTGGTCGGCGAGGTCCGGTGGGCGATGCCGCGCGGCGGATCCTCCTGGAAGTTGTCGGGCGGCAGGTAGTTGTCCTCGAGCTCGACGAACCGCTCGAAGAATCGCCAGGTCCGGCGCGCGACGCCGCGCAGGTAGGTGAGGTCGGACGCGGCGAGCTGGGGGCGCGGCGCCGCCAGCGGCCGGCTCGCCCACCACGCCAGCGCGGGCGCGGCCAACCACAGCGCGCACAGCGGCGCCGCCGCGATCCAGCCGCCGCCGCGGTGACCGACCACCGCGAGCCCGACCGCGGTGGCGATCGCCAGGACCGGTGCGATCCACATCGTGCGGTAGGTGCCGAGCAGGCTGGCGTGGCCGCCGCGGGCGGCGTCGCGCGCGGTGCGCCACTGCAAGAGCTTGCGCCGCGTGATCACGACGCGGCCCGCGGTGCGGACGATCGCGTCGAGCGACAGCAAGGCGTCGTAGGGCAAGAGCGCGAGCCCGAACAGCTCGCGGCCGAGCTGGCGCACCGCGCTGCGGCCGAGATCGCGGAGGTGCTCGCGCCGCGACTGATCGCCCGGGCGTCGGGTCAGCGCCGCCGCCGCCGCGAGCAGGCCGGGGACGATCGACACCGAGACCACCACCAGCGCGGCCAGCCCGGCGGCGCCCGGGATCGCGGCGCCCAGCAGCAACAGCGCGACCGCGGCGATCGGCACGACGCTGCGGCGCAGGTTGTCGACGATCTTCCACCGCGACAGGAGGTTGATCGGGTTGCCGACCCGACGGCCGGTCGCGCCCGGGACCCGGCCGACGAGCCACGTCGCGATCTGCCAGTCGCCGCGGATCCAGCGGTGGCGGCGCGCGACGTCGGCCGCGACCGTCGCCGGATGATCCTCGACCAGCACGATGTCGCTGACCAGGCCGGCGCGGGCGTAGGCGCCCTCGAGCAGATCGTGGCTGAGCACGCGGTTCTCGGGCAAGCGATCGCCGAGCGCCTGCTGCACGGCGTCGACGTCGTAGATGCCCTTGCCGACGAAGGAGCCCTCGCCGAACAGGTCCTGGTACACGTCCGACACCGCGCGGGTGTAGGGATCGATGCCGGGCTCGCCGCCGAACAGCCCCGCGAAGTGCGACCGCGTGGTGCTGGCCAGGCCGATCGCGACGCGCGGCTGCAGGATCGCGTAGCCCTCGGTGACCCGGCCCCGCCGCGCATCGAACCGCGGCCGGTTGAGCGGGTGCGCGATCGTCGCGGCGAGCAGGCGCGCCGCGTCGCGCGGCAGCCCGGTGTCGGCGTCGAGCGCGATCACGTACCGGACGTCGCGCAGCGCGTCGAGCGGGCCCTCGATCACCGCGAAGCGATCGAGCGTGCCGCGCAGCGCGGCGTTGAAGTCTTCGAGCTTGCCACGCTTGCGCTCCCAGCCCATCCACACGCCCTCGCGCGGGTTCCAGCGCCGGGCGCGGTGGAACAGGAAGAAGCTGCCGGCGCCCGCGTAGCGCTCGTTGAGCGCCGCGATCGCGGTGCGCGCGCGCGCCACCAGCGCGGCGTCGGTCGGCGCGGTCTCGGTCGGCGCGTCGCGGTGATCGGTGAGCAGGGCGAAGGTCAGGTTGGGATCGCGGTTGGCGAGGAAGCGGACCTCGAGCTCCTCCACCAGCTCGTCGATCTCGGCCGGATCGGTGAGCATCGCCGGGATCGCGACCACGGTGCGGTGGCCGTCGGGAATGCCGGCGACGAAGTCGAGGCGGGGCAGGGTGTCGGGCCGCACCACCATCGTCGCCAGCCAGTTCACCAGCGCGACCGCGAGCTGGCTCGCGCAGATCGCGACCAGCCCGAGCCACGCGATCGTCAGCGCGCGCGACACCCCGTCGGGCAGCCACTGCGCGACCCCGACCACCGCCGCCGCGGTGATCGCCGCGATCGCGCCGCCGTACAGCGGGAACCGCAGCCGATGCACGCCGCGCCGCACCAGCGCCGGCAGCGACCGTTGCATCGCGACCGCGCGCTCGAGCTGACGGCGGCCGCGATCGATCAGGTAGTAGCCGACGTGGGCGGTGCGATCGGTGCCGCTGCGCGCCAGCGTGACCGCGGCCTGCGCGACCTCGGCCTCGGTCGCCTTCGATCGCCGCGCGATGGTCTCGACGACGTGGCGGTAGCGATCGCGGGTCGCGAAGTCCATCGCCGCGTAGCTGCCGGTCGGCTCGGCCCGCAGCGCTTGCTCGACCACGCTCAGGTCCTCGACGAAGTCGCGCCAGTCGGTGGCGGTCAGGAACCGCAGGCTGCCGATGCTGTTGCCGATCGCGACCTGATCGGCGGCCTGGCTCTGGGTCGCCGCCTGATAGACGTGATCGACGGTCTGGCCGTGCTCGGCGAGGCGCTGCTCGAGCCAGGTCAGCGGGAACTGCAGCGCCGAGCCCTGGGCTTGCAGCCGCGTCGCCAGCTCGGTGACGAACGCGTCGGTGAGCGGCGGGTTCGACCGCACCATCTCGGCGAGCACCAGCACCAGCTTCGCCGGATCGGTCGCCGCGACCTCGGCCATCTTGCCGACCCAGGTCGCCGCCAGCTCGCGCGCCTCGCGGCCCGCGGTGATCGATCCGATCACGGTGCGCAGGTTCTCGATCAGCGCGAGCCGCAGCATGATCGGGATCGCCCACAGCTCGCCGAGGCCGAGCGGCTGCACCGCCTGGTACGACGACACCACCGCCCGCAGGTTGTCGCGATCGACGCGGCCGTGGGCGTGGGAGATCAGCTCGATCGCGAGGTCGTAGACCCGCGGCGTGCCCGGCAGCGGCGCGTTGCGCAGGCGCGGCAGCTCGCGGCTGTACGCGCGCGGCAGGTGGCGGCGCGTGGTCCGGATCTGCTCCTCGATCAGGTGGTAGTTGTCGACGAACCACTCGGCCGCAGGCGTGATCTGCCGACCGCGCGTCACCGCGTCGTTGATCAGGGTGTACGCGTCGCGCAGGACCTGCTGGTTGTCGGTGAGGCGGGCGAGCAGCCGATCGGCGCCGCGTCCCGGACGCGTCGCCACCTCGTGCCATCCCGCCATCGTACGTGCGTGCCGCTCGAGCTGGCTCACGCTGAAGAGTTCGGCTTGCACCACGGCAGACGCAGTGCAAAGCCGGAACCGTCGCGGTCGTCGAGATCTTCGCGCCTTGCGTCGCGCAGCGCGGCCTTCAGCGCGGGGCCGACGTGCGGAGGCGCCCGGTGTGCGCAGGCGCGCGGAGCGAGCGCACGTCCGCTCGGTTCGCTAGACCAGGCGAACGAACAGCTGGTTCAGCGTGATCCGCGGCGCGATCGCCGCGCCGCGCTCGTCGGCGAAGCCGCGATCGATCGCGCGGAGCCGCGCGCTGCCGGCGTCGGAGTCGTGGACCAACGAGTCGTCGCGCCGCGTCGGATGCGCCAGCCGCAGCAGCGGGACCGGCGCGTCGCGACGGAAGTTGAGCCCGCAGCTGCGCGCGTAGGCCGGCGCCGCCAGGCCGCGCGGCGTCGGCGCGCGGTAGCCGTAGAGCAGGCCGTGGCTGCGGCACACCACCGGACGGCCGTCGTAGATCTGACAGCCACCGTCGTCATCGAGCGCGCCGCACACGTCGGGCGGCCCCGCGCCATCGGTCGACGTCGTCGCGCGCCGCACCGTCTCGGCCAAGGCCGCGCGCGCCGCGGGCGCCAGCGCCGCGATCGTCCGCGTCACCCGCTCGGCCTCGACCCCCGACAGCTCGACCTGCTGGTGACAGCAGTCGTCGCAACCCTGCCGACACGCCACCTCGTCGGGATACGTCTGCTTCACGCGCGCCGACAGCCGGTCGAGCTCGTCGGTGAGCTCGACCAGCGCGCGCGTCGACGGCGAGCCGTCGCTCAGAGGCTACACACGCCGGTCGTGCAGGTCGCGTAGTCCCACGGCTGGCCGGGATCGAGCGTGTTGCTGTTGGTGTTGAACACGCCGCACTCGAGGGCGCTGGTGCAGCTCGGCGTGCAGAAGTTGGCCTGCAGGCCGGTGGTGCAGGTGAACGCGCCGAGCGACGCGCAGTCGGCGTTGCTGGTGCAGCTGTGGGTGCAGACGCTGTCCTGGGCGTCGGCCTCGAACAGCGTGTACGAGCAGTCCTGCGACATGCAATCGTCGAACGAGTCGCACGCCGCGCCGTCGGCGCGCGAGCCGGCGAGGATGAAGCCGCACGCGCCGGCCGTGCACTGGCCGCGGTAGAACTGGTTCGAGTGGGTCGTGGCGCAGTCGGCGCTCGAGGTGCAGACCTGCGCGACGGTCCGGGTCGCGCCGATCGAGTACGCGACCGCGGCGGGTGTCGGGTTCTGGGCGATCAGCGCGACGCGGATGTAGTGGGCGCCGACGGGCAAGTAGGTCAGCGTGACGTTCTCGGGCATCGACCAGAACGCGAGCCCCGTGGTGCGGCCCTGGCTGTCGAACGTCGTGACGTCGAGATCGACGGCCGTCGGCCACTCGAGCGTGACGGTGACGCCCTCGCCCTGGAGGACGTCGACACGGTACCAGTCGAACTCGGCGCCGGGCGCGTTGCAGATC
>JAYTAJ010001208.1:0-2528 GCA_043737575.1 Myxococcales bacterium
CTGGGCCCGCCGCTTCTGGCAAGCCTCCACCGATCACCGCGGCACCGTCGACGCGCCGGGCCGCGTCCTCACGCTGATCGAGGCGCCCGCCCCGCTGTGGGGCGTCGCCTACGCCATCGCCCCCGCCGCGTGGCCCGCGATCGAGCCCATCCTCGAGCACCGCGAGCAGCAAGGCTACGCCCGCCTCACCGTCGACGCTGGGCTCGCCGCCGCCGATCGCGCCGGCCCGATCGTCGAGACCGTCGCCGCCCTGCTCTACCTCGCGACGCCGACCAACCCGTACTTCATCGGCCCCGAGCCGGTCGCCGCGACCGCCGCGATCGTGCAGCGCGCCCACGGCCCGAGCGGCGCCAACCTCGACTACGTCCTCGAGCTCGAGCGCGCCCTCGCCGCGCAGGGCGTCCGCGATCCGGACGTCGACGCGCTGGTCGCCGCGCTCACGCCGTGGTCGCGACCTGATCGCTCGACCACGTGACCGCGAACGTCTGGCGGCGATCGGTCGCGCCCGGCGACGTCACCACGCTCACCGCGGTGGCGCCCGCGAGCTCGCAGGCCTTGCCGAGCTCGGCGCTGACCAGGTGCCACGCCAGCGCGGGCGCGCGCTCGCCCTCGATGACGACGTCGGCGCTGACCGCGCTGCGGCGCGCGACCTGACACCGACACCAGCCGTGATAGCGGTTCCACATCGACGGCAGCACCGCGAGCATCGCCGACACGCCGAGCGTCGCCGGATCGGCGCCGAAGAACCGCGCGAACGTCGCCGAGATCGTGCTGCGGCCGATCGCGCGCATCAGGTGCTCGCCAGCGTCGTTGGGCCGGGCCTTGCGCGTGTGCGGCTCGGCGCCGTCGATGAGCTGGATCAACAGCGCCAGCGGCAACCAACCGAGCGCGGGCGTCGCCGGGCCGAGCGCGGCGGCGATCTCCGGATCGGCCTCGCCGAGCGCGCGGACCACGCTGTCGCCCGCGAGGTGCGCGATCACCCGGCCGGCGACGCGGAAGTGCGCGGCGCGCACCATGCCGGGCTGCACGACGCGCTCGCTGAGCGGCCGCGGCGTGCCGCTCAAGCGCTCGGTCTGGCGCAGCACCGCCTCGTGGCTGACCGCGAGCGGCCCGGGCGGCGGCGTGGTCATCACCTGGGGCGCGCGCTCGAGGGCGCGGGCCATCGCGATCGCGAACGTCGACGCCGACGCGTAGCGTCGCTCGGGCGCCGGGTCGAGCGCCTTGGCGAGGATCGCGTCGACCGCGGCGGGCAGGCCGGGCCGCAGCCGCGCCGCGGGCACCAGCGGCTCGTGGAGCTGGCGCGTGATCACCTGCATCAGCTGGCCGGAGCCGAACGGCGGCCGCCCGGTCAGCGCGCAGTAGGCCGCGGCGGCGAGGCCGTAGACGTCGGTCTCGGGCGACTCGTGGCCACCCTCGAGGAACGACTCGGGCGCCGCGTAGCCCGGCGTGCCGGCGCCATCGACGACGTCGCCGCGCCGCTTGGCGACCCCGACGTCGACGAGCACCGCGCGATCGCGCTCGCGGTCGAGCAGCACGTTGGCCGGCTTGACGTCGCGGTGGATGAGGCCGATCGCGTGCATCGCGTCGAGGGCGTCGCCGATCTCGAGGACGATCTGGGTGATGGCGTCGACCGGCAGCCAGTTGCCGGCGGCGTGGTTGCTGTCGAGCAGCTCGGCCAAGGACACGCCCTCGACCAGCTCCATGACGAAGTAGACGTCGCCCTGGTGCTGCCCGAGCGAGTAGACCTGGACCAGGTTGGTGTGGTGGAGCGAGGCCAGCATCGCGGCCTCGGCCCGGAACTTGGCGACGAGCTGGGCGTCGCTGGCGAGGTCGGAGCGCAGCACCTTGATCGCGACCTGGCGATCGAGGCCGAGATCCTCGCCGCGGTAGACCACGCCCATCGCGCCGCGCGACAGCTCGTGGAGGATGCGGTAGGCGCCGCCGAGGGTGGTGCCGGTGGTGACGCCGGCGTTGTCGTCGAACGAGCCGTCGCCGTCGCCGCGCAGCTCGGTCGGCGCCAGGACCACCTCGCCGGGCCGCGCGGTCCGCACCGCCTGCCGCATCCGGGCGAAGGCGGCCTCGCCCGAGCGCTCGCCGGTGCCGAAGCCGGTGACCGCGGCGCGCACCGCGACCGTGAGCTCGCCGTCGACGGTGGGGATCGGGGTGGCGACGATCTGGGTGACCAGCTTCATCGCCGCGATGTGCGCGCGATCGGCGCTGGTGCCGGGGTACAGCACCGCGAGCTCGTCGCCGCCGAAGCGGCCGACCCGGTCGAGGCCGCGGCCGTGGCCCAGGATGCGGCTGGCGACGGCGGCCAGCACCTCGTCGCCGGCCGCATGACCCAGGGAGTCGTTCACGACCTTGAAGTTGTCCAGGTCGACGAACATCGCCCCAACCGACGTGCCCAGACGTTTCGCAGCGGGCAGGTCGACCTCGAGGATGTCCAGGATCCAGGCCCGGTTGTGCAACCCGGTAAGCGGGTCGTGGAAGGCCTGGTAGGTCAGGGCTTCATGAGCCTCTTGCTCGGC
>JAYTAJ010001209.1:0-2527 GCA_043737575.1 Myxococcales bacterium
TCGCGCGCCGACGCCGCGACCAGGTACGCGAACACCTTCTTGCCGCTGGCGCGGACCCGCGAGACCTCGCGGCGCAGCTCGTCGAGCGACGCCCAGCCGGCGCTGGCGCCGTCGATCGCGAGCACCACGCCCATCACGTCGGGGTCGCGGGCGATCGCGCGCAGCCGCAGCACCGCGGCGGTGACCGCGCGCGCCGACAGGCCGCCCGTGAATTCCAGCCGCTCGATGCGCGCGCCGCGGCCCTGGACCGCGGGCACCGGTCGCTCCGACCACCGCGCGATCACGGTGCCGCCGAGCGGACGGGCGTCGCCGTCGCCGTCGACGCGGCCGCTGCCGTACAGGGCGACGCCGACCTCGCCGAACGACAGCGACAGGCCGAGCGTCGCGCGCAGATCGCGATCGTCGGTGGCGCGGACGCCGGTGCCCGTGGTCTCGAGCGCGGTCAGCCCGCGGGTCTCGCCGACCGCCTCGACGAACACGCCACGCGCGACCCGGGCCGACGCCCGCAGCCAGCCGTCGGCGTCGCCGCTGCGCTCGCCGATCCGCCCGCCCAGGCCGAGCTCGAGTCGATCGGTGCCGAGCGGCCGCCCGACCAGCTCGAGCTCGTAGCGCCGCTCGACCTCGAACGTGCCGATGGTCGGCGCGGTCAGATCGCGCGCGACCGCGCCGACCGCGAGGTGGTTGCCGATCCGCGTCGCGACGCCGACGTCGACGGTGCTGGTGCCGCGGGCCGGGCCGTCGACCGCGAAGCGATGCCACGCGACGCCGACGCCCCAGCCCGGGCGCGGCGCGAACGCGGTCGCCAGGGTGAACCGCCACGGCGTCCCCGGATCGGGATCGAGCGCGGCGCGCGGCGGCCGCAGCGCCTCGACGCCCGCGCCGATCGAGAAGCGCGGCAACAACCCGCCGCCGAACGTCGTCGCCGCGTAGCCGCCGACGCCCGAGCCGCTGGTCACCGCCTGATCGGGATCGTTGGCGTCGATCGCCAGCACCAGGCTGGCGCCGTCGAGCAACTCGAGGCCGCCCGGGTTGCGCACCACCGAGCGCGCGTCGTGATCGCCGGCCAGCGGCGTCGCCGGCAGGAACAGGCCGTCGGTCGGACGATCGGCGTGGCGGACCGACTGCGCCGACGCGATCGGGCGATCGAGGGGGACGACCGCGGCGAGCGCGATGATCGACAAGGACACAGCGGCTCGCATCATCGCGTCGAGCGTATACTCACGCGGTGTCGACCGCGCGCCTGCTCGAGCACCATCCTCTCCTCGCGCGCCTCGATCCGATCCAGCTCGATCGCATCGTCGCCGCGGGCGAGCTCGAGACCTTCGGCCCGGCCGAGGTCGTCGTCGTCGAGGGCAGCCTCGGCGACGCGCTGTACCTGGTGCTGACCGGTCAGGTCGAGGTCGCCAAGGCCGGTCACGCGCTCGCGCGCCTGGTCGCGGGCGAGTTCTTCGGCGAGATGGCGCTGGCCGAGCCGGCGCCGCGGTCGGCGACGGTGACCGCGATCGAGCCCTCGTTCCTCTACCGCCTGCCCTACCTCCAGCTCCAGCAGCTGCTGCGCGACGATCCGCAGGCCGGCACCGCGCTCCTGGTCGAGGTCGTGAAGACGCTGTCGGAGCGGCTGCGCCACGCCAATCGCCTGGTGTCGTCGGTGGGCGAGCTGGCCGACTGGCTGGCCGGCTCGCTGGTGTAGGCTGCCCGGGTGTCACTCCTCCGCGCGTCGCTCGTCATCTCGCTCGCCGCCTGCGGCAGCTCCCCGCAGCCGGCCGCGACCGTCGCGGCGCCGGCCGAGCCGCCGCCCGCGCACCACGGTCACCACGCCGCCGCCCACGATCACGACTTCGCCGACGCCGCGGCGTGGGCCAAGGTGTTCGACGATCCGGCGCGCGACGCGTGGCAGAAGCCCGAAGAGGTCGTCGCGCTGCTCGGCGCGCTGCCCGGTCAGGTCGTCGCCGACATCGGCGCCGGCACCGGCTACTTCGAGCGCTACCTGTCGCGCGCGGTCGGCGGCGCGGGCACGGTCTACGCGCTCGACTCCGAGCCACAGATGATCGAGTACCTGACGGCGCGCGCGGCCCGCGAGGCGTGGCCCAACGTGATCCCCAAGGTCGTCACCGCCGGCGATCCCGGGCTGCCGTCGGCGGGCGTCGATCGGGTGCTGGTGGTCGACACCTGGCACCACCTGCTCGATCGCACGGAGTACGCGCGCGCGATCAGCGCGGCGCTGCGACCGGGCGGCGCGATCGCGGTCGTCGACTTCACGCTCGAGGCGCCGCTCGGTCCGCCGGCCGCGATGCGCGTCACCACCGACGTCGTGATCGCCGAGCTGACCGGCGCCGGCCTGGTCGCCGCGGTCGCCGACGAGAGCTTGCCGCACCACTACATCGTGATCGCGCGCAAGCCGACCGGTCGCCCGTGAGGATCGCGATCGGCGCGCTCGCGCTCGCCGCCTGCGGCGGGTCGACGCCGACGCCACAGCCGCCGACCGGTCCCGCGATCGAGCAGGCGTGGCCCGCGCTCGACGGCGGCA
>JAYTAJ010001210.1:0-2527 GCA_043737575.1 Myxococcales bacterium
AGCTACAAGGCGATGGCGCTGTCGACGGCCGCGCTGGTCTGCGTCGCCGCCTCGAACGGCGGCACCATCTCGCAGGATCTCAAGACCGGGTTCCTGGTCGGGGCGACGCCGCGACTGCAGCAGATGGCGATCGCCATCGGCGTGGTCACGAGCGCGATCGTCATCGGCGTCGTGATGCTGCTCCTCCTCGACTCGCGCGCGACCTACCAGCCGGTCGACCTTGGCACCGTCGCGCTCAAGGCCACGTCGCAGACCGCCAAGGGCCCCGACGGCAAGGGCTATCACATCGCGTTCTACCGGGACACCGGCACCCTGGCGGCCGGCTCGTACCTCGCCGACGAGACCGGCACGCCGCGCTTCATGGTCGACGGAACGGCCGATCCCGCGGCGGTGGCGACGGATCCGACCAAGGCCTACAAGACGATCGCCACCGAGGGCGTGACGTTCAAGGTCGCCGCCGACGCGCCGACCGCGATCGGCCCGGGCGGCAAGGCGTACCGCGTCGTCACCCACGCGCCGAGCAAGCCGCTCACCCGCGGCAAGTACCTCGTCGACGACGGCGGCGTACCGAAGTTCTACGTCGACTCGTCGGTGGCCTCGGCATATCCCTACAAGCTCGAGAAGACCAGTGGCCGGCTCCCCGCCGATGTCGTCGTGGTCGCTGCCAAGAATGCCGGCGATGCGTCGACGCTCACCCTCGGCGGTTCGGAGATCGGCAAGGAGCTGGGCACCGAGCTCGGCGTCGATCGCCTGCCGTACCGGGTGATCGAGCTGTCGACGGCGGTCGGTTCGCTGCGAGCCGGTCGCTACCTGCTCGATGCGGCCGGCGAGGTCGTGTACGTGGCACAGCCGATCGCCAAGTTCGACGCGCCCAAGGCGCAGCTGTTCGCGCTGATCATCGACGGCACGCTCGGCGGCGACCTCCCGTGGGGCCTCGTCCTCATCGGGGTGTTCATCGCGATCATCCTCGAGATGGTCGGCGTCTCGGCGTTGCCGTTCGCGGTCGGCCTGTACCTGCCGATCTACACCTCGGGTGCCATCTTCACCGGCGGCGCCGTGCGCTGGCTGGTCGATCGCAAGCGCCGCGGCGAGAGCGCCGGCGACGCCGAGTTCTCCCCGGGCATGCTGATGGCGTCGGGCCTCATCGCCGGCGGCGCGATCGGTGGAGTCCTCCAGTCGATCCTGCTGGTCTTCGAGGTCGACCGGCCGTTCGACTGGAGCCACATCCTGCCGACCTCGCTCGCCGGCAACCACACCTGGTGGCCAATGATGTTCTTCGTGGCGATGGCCGTCGGCCTCTTCTACATCGCGACCAAGAACGGCAAGGCGCCGCCGCTGCCGACCGCCACCGCCGTCGCGAAGGACAAGGAGGAGTAGCGCGCACCGCGCCGCGCGGGCGGGGATTACGATTCAGCGCGTCGCTCCGAGGTCGGCTGACCCAGGCGCGGTGGGCCGTCGCTGTGGGCGTGGGGTGGGGACGATTCCCCCGGAGCAGGTCTGCGCGACCCCGCGCGGCGGTGCAGGGCCGCGGATCTTCGACCCCACCGGTTTTGCGACCGGTGGATCGGTCGTTGCAGTTATCCTCGGGCAATGCGTCCGCTGATCGCCCCGGCTCTCGTGCTCGTGCTCGCCGCGGCTTGCGGCACCAACTCCCTGGGGAGCGATGGTCCCTGCGAGATCGACCCGCCGGATCCGGCGTGCGCGATCGAGTGCGACGGCAACGACGCGCTGTGCCCGTCGGGCTTCTACTGCAGCGCGTCGGACACCTGCACCGCCGACTGCACCCAGGGCGGCAACGAGTGCGGCAGCGGCCGGGTGTGCGATCCGACCGGCCACTGCATCGGCGATGGCGGTCCTGACGGCGGCGGTGGTAACAGCGACGCCGAGGAGTGTCCGTCGGTGACGGTGACGCCGATGCCGCGCACGCCGACGGTGCAGCTGCTGGTCGATCGCTCGGGCTCGATGGACGCCGACTTCGGCTCGACCGATCGCTGGACCGCGGTGCGCAACGCGCTGACCGGGACCAGCGGCGTGGTGACGACGCTGCAGGATCGCGTGATCTTCGGCGCCAGCACCTACAGCCACAACCCGGGCCAGGGCACCTGCCCGACGGTGAGCACGACGCCGACGCGCATGCTCAACAACCGCGCCGCGATCCAGACGCTGCTCCAGGCCAACCTCCTGACCGACACGCCGACCGGTGAGTCGATGCAGCGCGTGATCGCCGACTTCGCGGCCAACCCGCCCGCGCCCAACTCGCCGCCGATCATCCTGCTCGCCACCGACGGGCTGCCCGACACCTGCGCCAACCCCAACGAGAACGGCAACACCGCGGCGCAGCAGCTGTCGGTGCTGCAGACCCAGAACGCGTTCACCGCGGGCATCCGCACCTACGTGCTGTCGGTCGGCAACCAGGTCGGCGCGCCGCACCTGCAGCAGCTCGCCAACGCGGGCGCGGGCATCGATCCGCTGACCGGCACCGAGACGTTCTACACGGCGAACGATCCGGCCCAGCTCGCGACCGCGC
>JAYTAJ010001211.1:0-13396 GCA_043737575.1 Myxococcales bacterium
CGGCGAAGGTCTGACCGAGCTCGGGGCAGTAGAACAGCGGGTCGTAGCCGAAACCGCCGTCGCCGCGCGGCGCCTCGAGGATCGTGCCGAGCACGACGCCCTCGGCGGTGAGCACGTCGCTGCCGAGGGAGCCGGCCGGATCGGCGACCGCGAGCGCCGAGCGGAACTGCGCGGTGCGGCGCTCGGGCGGGACGCCCGCGAGCGCGACGAGCAGCTTGGCGTTGTTGCCGGCGTCATCGCCGTGCGTCCCCGCGTAGCGCGCCGAGTGGACGCCGGGCGCGCCGCCGAGCGCGTCGACCTCGAGGCCGCTGTCGTCCGCGAGGGCCGGCCAGCCGGTCGCCGCCGCGATCTCGCGCGCCTTCTTCGCCGCGTTGCCCGCGAAGGTCGGCGCGTCCTCGATGGTCTCGGGTAGCTCGTAGCCGAGCCGCATCGTCGCCTCGGCGAGATCGATCACCTGGCACGGCGCGCCGACCAGGAGCATCTGCAGCTCGACCAGCTTGCCGTGGTTGCGGGTCGCGAAGATCAGCGGCCGCATCAGGCACCCACCGCCTGGCGCTGCGCGGCGATCAGCGTGCGGATGCCGCCCTCGGCGAGATCGAGCATCGCGGTGAGCTGGGCCCGCGAGAACGGCGCGCCCTCGGCGGTGCCCTGGACCTCGATCAGCGCGCCGCCTTCGGCCATCACGACGTTCATGTCGACCTCGGCCCGCGAGTCCTCGACGTAGGGCAGGTCGAGCACGACCTCGCCGTCGACGATGCCGACCGACACCGCGGCGACCGGCGGCTTGAGCGCCGCCAGATCCGGCAGCGCGCCGCGCGCGACCAGGCCGCGCAGCGCCAGGCCGATCGCGATCCACGCCCCCGTGATCGCGGTGACGCGGGTGCCGCCGTCGGCGCACAGGACGTCGCAGTCGACGGTGATCGTGCGCTCGCCGAGCTTGCGCAGATCGACCGCGGCGCGCAGCGACCGACCGATCAGCCGCTGGATCTCCTTGCCGCGACCGCCCGGGTCGCGCTTGCTGCGGGTGTGGGTCGAGCGCGGCAGCATCGCGTACTCGGCGGTGACCCAGCCCTGGCCCTTGCCGACGAGGAACGACGGCACGGTGTTCTCGACCGAGGCGGCGCACAGGACCCAGGTGTCGCCGAGCTTCACCAGCGCCGATCCTTCGGCGTGCTTCTGGAAGCCGGGGATGATCTCGAGGTGTCGGAGCTCGTCGGGGCGTCGGCCATCGGGGCGCATGGCGCGCACGTTACCTGAGCATTGGTCAGAACTGCCATTCCGACTCGACTCCCAGACGAGATTCGCAACCTCGCTGCGCTCGGCTGCTCAGCGTGCTTCGAACTGTCCGACGATCGCGCGGGCGAGCGCGTCGGCGAGCTGCGCTTGCAACGTCGGCGTCGCCAACTCGCGGCCCTCGATCGGATGATCGAGGAAGCCGACCTCGACCAGCACCGCGGGCATCGTCGCGCCGAGCAGGACGTGGTGCGCGTCCTGGCGCACGCCGCGATCGCCCGCGGCGCCGCGCAGCGCCCGCAGCTCGCGTTGGACGTCGGTCGCGAGCTCGGCCGCCTCCCACTGCGCCGCGCCGCGCTCGAGATCGTCGAGGACCAGCGCGGTCTCGGCGTCGACGTCGGCGCGCGGCGTCCCGGTCTCGCTGCGCAGCGCGCGAGCGTCGATGTCGACGCCGGCGGCGGTGAGCACGAAGGTCTCGAAGCCGCGCTGGACCCGCTCGATCGACGCGTTGCCGTGGATCGACACGAACAGATCGGCGCCGCGGCGGTTGGCCTCGGCGACGCGCTGGCGCAAGGTCAAGGTCACGTCGCGCTGGCGCGTGAGCACGACGTCGAGGCCGGCCGCGACGAGGCGATCGCGGAGCTGCAGCGCGATCGCGAGGGTGAGGTGCTTCTCGAACAGCCCGTCGATCGTCCCCATCGCGCCCGGGTTCGAGCCGCCGTGGCCGGGATCGATCACGACCAGCGGCCGCGACCGCGGTGCGATGGCGGCACCTTGGGCCCGCGCGGCGGTCGGCGTCGCCGCGACGGTTGCGGCGAGCAAGGCGCAGAGCAGGAGGGGCCGCATACATGTAGGATATTGCCTTCGATGTAGGAATCGCCAGATTTCCGCCGCAGCTTGACGCAACTACCTTTAACGGCTACGTTTTTCGACCTTGATGGAAACGCCGCGAGACACGCGCAGGCTGCTGGAGCGTTCCCTGCTCCTCGCGGTGTTCCTCGAGGCGATCCTGGGGCGCCTGATCGTCAAGGGGCTCGAGCAGAAGCCCCAGATGGTGAAGGGCATCCCGCAGAAGCTGGTGCCGCCGACCTGGTACGTCGTCCTCGACTACCTCGCGCTGTTCTCGCTCTACTTCGCGACGATGCTCGCGCTGATGAGCCTGGTGGTCGGCCTCGACCTGCGGCGCCGCTGGAGCGGCGCGCGACCGGCGCGGCAGATCGATCTCGGCGTCGGCGCGATCACGATGCTGGTGCTCGCGGTCGCGGTCGGGTTCGCGGCGACGGTGCGACCCGCGCAGGTGCAGTGGCTCCTGCTCGCCAGCCTCGGCGCGATCGCGATCCACCGGGTGATCGCCGCATGGGTCGGGCGCGTCGGTCTCGCGAGCGCGCTCGGCTTCACCGCGGCGGCGGCGCCGATCGTCGTGTTCTGCGCCGCGGCGTTGATGTCGCAGCGGCTGTGGAACGAGGAGGAGATCTTCGGCGGCGAGGCCCGCGCGGGCTTCGGCACGCTCGGGCGCGCCGCGCTGGTGATCGCGGCGATGGCGTCGCCCTACTGCCTGGCGCCGCGGCCGCTGGCGCGCAACGTCACGCGCATCTTGCCGTTCGCGGTCGCGCTGGCGATCGCGATGGGCGGCGCTGCGCTCCTGCGCTTCGACTATCTCGGCACGGTGAAGGGCCTGAACCGTGTGCTCGGGCTCGATCTCGATCCGCAGGGCGCGCAGGACGCGATCGCGCTCTACCTGCTCGCGTTCGCGACGGTGGCGTGGACGATCGTCGCGTGCCTCGACGCGCCGACCCGCGCGCGGCAGCGCATCGGCGTCGGCCTCGGGCTCCTGGTCGTCGCCGGTTTCGGCTTCGGCTGGCCGATGAGCTTCGCGGTCGCGGCGGTCGGGTTGATCGCGATGGCCGAGGGCGCGGCGACGGTGCGCCACGAGGAGCGCGGCACGCTGGTCCCGGCGACGCCGCGCATCGACGACGACTTCTGGCAGACCTACGTCGCGCAGGTCGTGACCGCGCTGCGCGGCGATGGCGGTGACGTCAGCGCGGTGTCGGTGCGCGGCGAGCTCGGGCAGACCTCGACCGTGATCCTGTCCGAGCGGCGCGGCGTCGCGGTGCGGGTGCGGATCGAGCGCCAGGCCGGCGCGGTGGTCGTGCTCGACGTGCTGTGCGGCCGCGAGCTCGGCCGGGTGCCGACGTGGACCGTGGTCGCGCGCCGCGGCGGCCAGCACCCCGAGCCGCCGGTCGCGGGCCCGGTCGTGCGCGTCGCCGATCCGTCCTTCGACGAGGCGTTCCGCTGTCGCGGCGATCGCGCCGCGCTGGTCGCCGCGATCGACGACGGGCTGCGCGCGCGGCTGGCCGCCACCGTCGACGGCTGGATCGCCGGCTGGGATCGCGAGGCGGTGCGGCACCGGGTCTTCCCCGGCCAGGGCGCGCCGCTCGATCAGCCGCTGCCGCTGTCGGATCTGGCGCGGCGGCGTCCGGTGGCGCCCGCGGTGGTCGATCGGCTGGTCGCGCGCATCGACCTGTGCGCCGAGCTCGCGCGCGCCGCTGGCGTGACCAGCGAACCTCAGGTGCTGCCCGCGTCCGAGCCCGACGTCCCCACGCCCGAGGAGCCCGCCGCGTGAAGCACCTCGCGATCGTCGTCGCCGCCACCGCCGCGGCATGTCGGCCCAGCGCGCCGGTGCCGCCCGCGCCGACCACCGCACCCGCGACCCCGGTGGTCGCGACCCCCGAGCCGCTGCCGCCGTCGCTACCCCCCGCGCCCGCGCCGACCCCGATCGCCGACGCCTACCGCGACGTCGCCGCGACCATCATCGCCCACGCCCGCGCCGATCGCGGCGCGTTCGCGAAGCTCACCCACCTCACCGATCAGATCGGTCATCGGCTGTCGGGATCGAAGGCGCTCGATCGCGCGATCGTGTGGGGCGCCGACGCGATGCGCGCCGACGGCCACGACGTCCGCGTCGAGCCGGTGATGGTGCCGCACTGGGATCGCGGCGCCGAGTCGGCGCGCGTCGTCGCGCCGATCAAGCGCGACCTGGTGATGCTCGGGCTCGGCGGCTCGGTCGGCACGCCCAAGGGCGGCATCACCGCGAAGGTCGTCGTCATCCGCGGCTGGGACGAGCTCGCCACCGCCGACGTGAACGGCGCGATCGTGCTCTACGACGTCGCGATGCCGGCGTGGACCGAGGACGGCGGCACGGGCTACGGCGACGTCGTGCCGTTCCGCTGGGCCGGGCCGTCGAACGCGGCGCGGCGCGGCGCGGTCGCGGTGCTGATGCGCAGCGTCACCGCTCACAGCCTGCGCACGCCGCACACCGGTGCGATGGGCTACGCCGCCGACGCGCCGAAGATCCCGGCCGCCGCGATCACCACCGAGGACGCCGACCTGATCGCGCGCCTCGCCAAGGCCGGCGAGGTGCGGGTGACGTTGTCGATGGCGGCGCGGATGCTGCCCGAGGCGCCGTCGGCCAACGTGATCGGCGAGCTGCGCGGTCGTGAGCGCCCCGACGAGATCGTCGTCATCGGCGGTCACCTCGACTCGTGGGACGTCGGCCAGGGCGCGCACGACGACGGCGCTGGCGTCGTCCACGTCATGCAGGCGCTCACCACGCTGCGCGCGCTCGGCCTGACCCCGCGCCGCACCATCCGCGTCGTGCTGTTCACCAACGAGGAGAACGGCGGGCGCGGCGGCAAGGCCTACGCGGCCACCCACGGTGGCGAGGTCCACGTCGCGGCGCTCGAGACCGACAGCGGCGGCTACGCGCCGCGCGGGCTGTTCGTCGAGCATCACGGCGACACCGCGGCGCGGGCGCAGATCGCCGAGCTGCTCGGTCTGCTCGAGCCGATCGGCGCCAGCGCCGTGCGCGATGGCGAGGGCGGCGCCGACATCGCGCCGCTGGTCGAGCGCACCAAGGTCCTCGGGCTCGGGCTGTGGACCGACGGCCGCACCTACTTCGACATCCACCACACCCCGGCCGACACGCTCGACAAGGTCGACCCTCAGGCCCTGGCCGACGGCGTCGCCACGATCGCGGTCATCGCGTACGTGCTCGCCGATCTCGAGAGCGCGATCGTGCCGGTGCCGGTGGTCGCGCCGTCCGCGCCGTGATCGCGCGGCGGTTGACGCGGCTCCTCGAGCGACCGCTGATCCTCGGCGACGCGATCGACGACGGCGCCGCCGCGGTCGAGCGCCGCGACGCGATCGTCGTCTGCGGCGCGCCGCTGACGCCAGGTGGGATCCCGTCGCCGATCCTCGAGGAGCGCCTCGCGGTGGCGGTGGCGTTGTGGCGCCGCGCCGCCGCGCCGATCGTGGTGGTCACGGGCGGCCTGACCCGCGGCGCGCGGCGCACCGAGGCGTCGGGCATGGCCGACGCGCTGCGCGATCTCGGCGTCCCCGCGGCGGCGATCGTCGTCGAGGATCAGTCGCGGACGACCGCGGAGAACGCGCGCGGGGTGCGGCGGCTGGTGCCCGCGGCGCGGCGGATCTGGGTGGTGACGCAGCCGTTCCATACCCGGCGCGCGGCGCGGCTGTTCCGCCGCGAGGGCTTCGAGCCGCGGCTCGCGTATCGCGACGGTGGCCTCGAGGCAGCCGAGCCGGGGCGCGCGCTGCGGTGGGTGGCGCGCGAGTACGCGGCGTGGATCGTCGCGCTGGTCCGCCGCTGATCAGGGCAGCGTCTTGACCGGACCGGGATCGGCGGGCGGGGTCGGCGGTGCGGGCGCCGGCTCGGTCGGCGGCGCCGGTGTCGTCGTCGGCGGCGCAGGCGTCGGCGTCGGCGCGGGCGTCGGCGGGAACAGCAGCGGATCCTGCACCAGGATGTGGAACTCGATGCGGCGGTTCGCGGCGCGCGCCTGCTGCGACTTGTTCGGCGCCAGCGGCAGGTCGGGCCCATGCCCGAGCGTCTCGATCCGATCCGCCGCGATGCCCTGATCGACCAGGTACCACTTCACCGCGTCGGCCCGCTTGTTCGACAGCACCATGTTGCGGTCGCGACCGCCGCGATCGTCGGTGTGGCCCTCGACGCGGATCCGGATCGACGCGAACTCGCGCAGGATCACCGCGGCCCGGTTGAGCGCCTTCTTCGAGCGCGGCTGGATCCGCGCGCGCCCGAGCTCGAAGGTGATGCCCGCGATCGCGCCCGTGTAGTCCTTCACGACCTTGGGCAGCTCGTCGGGGCAGCCGTCGTCGTCGTCGAAGCCGTTGTAGGTCTCGGGCTGATCGGGGCAGACGTCGGACACGTCGGGCTTGCTGTCGCTGTCGTTGTCGCGATCGGGACAGCCGTCCTGATCCTGGAAGCGATCGTAGTCCTCGGCCTCCGCCGGGCAGGTGTCCTGGCTGCCGAGCAGCGCGTCGCCGTCCTGGTCGACCTCGGGGCAACCATCGGCGTCGTCGATGCCGTTCTTCAGCTCGGGCTCGTCGACGCACTGATCGTCGGGATCGAGCAGGCCGTCGCCGTCGCGATCGGCGACGTCGGGACAGCCGTCGCTGTCGCGGAAGCCGTTCATGGTCTCGGCCTCGGTCGGGCAGTCGTCGTCGCGATCGACGATGCCGTCGTCGTCGCGATCCGATCGCGGCGGCGCCCGCTCGGCGCCGCGCGCGAGATCCCAGCCGGTCGCCAGGCCGAACTGCACCTCGGCGGTCGACACCACCGCGTCCTGCCGGCCGGCGGTGAGGCTGTGGCGCAGATCGATGCGCGCGTCGAGCCGATCGGTCAGCCGCCACGACACCCCCGGGCCCCAGTGGAACGCGGCGTCGGTGTCGTCGGTCATGAACGGCGAGCGGGTGAGGATGCTCTCGCCGCCGGCGCCGACCACCAGGTGCGGCGTCAGGACGTGGCCGGTGCGCAGGCGAGCGATGACGTGCAGGCGCCAGCCGACGACCGGCGTCGTGTACGAGCGGCGGCCGCCCTCGTCGGTCTCACCGGTCGACGCGTACGCAAACTTGAACTCGCCCTCGACGCCGAGCTGGGGATCGAGCGACGAGCCCGTCGCCAGATCCGGCAGCGCGATGAACGTGCCGCGGCCGCCGAGCAGGAGTGACGTGCCTGGGATCTGCTCCGCGGCCCACGAGTTGCCCAGCTCGATGTCGTCGCCGAAATAGTCGAGACCGAGGAAGCCGCCCAGCTCGATGCGGCGCGGCGGATCGGCGTGGGCCGGGCCCGCGATCCCGAGGACAGCCGCGATCAAGGAGCCCGCGAGGGCGGGCGGAGCGAGGCGAGAGAGGAGCACGGGGTGGTGAGCATAACGCAGCTACCCGTGCCCGGGGTTGCGTTGTGTGCGCCACAGCGGCAAGCTCGACGAAGAACGAGACCGTGATGCTCCAATTCAGCAACGAGCCAGACGTCGCCGAACAGCAGATGAACGCGATCATCTTCTACCTGACCGCGTTCGGGTACATCGATGGCGAGTTCGACCAGACCGAGAAGACCTTCGTCAAGATCTACATCCGCCAGCTGGTGAGCGCGCGGGCCGCGGCGTCGATGCCGGGCACCACGCCGGCCCAGCGCGCCGAGGTGGTCGGCAAGTTCGTCGCGCACTTCCACGAGGTCTTCGAGCAGATCGATCTGCAGATCCGCGGCCTGTTCGAGGAGGCGGTCGCCGACGAGGAGCGCCCCGAAGAGTTCGTCTACGCCAAGCTCAAGCTGCGCTGCTACGAGATCTTCAACACCTTCGATCCCGACAACCGCCGCGAGCTGCTGACGACGATCGACGATCTGATCTACGCCGACGGCAGCGTCCACCCGGCCGAGGAGAAGTTCCGCCGCGAGCTCGAGGCGCTGATCGACGCGGTCGGCCGGACCACGCTCATCGATCACGATCCGCTCGACACGCCGATGGTCGAGATCTCGGATCCCCAGGCGCTGCTGTCGCGGCTCGACGATCATCCGTTCTTCCAGCGCTTCGAGCACCACTACTCGTCGGACCCCGACCTGCTGCGCAAGCAGGCCGAGTCCGACTACAAGCTCATGCGCAACGTCGTCGCCGCGCTCCGCAAGCAGCGCGACGTCGGCGCCGGCCGCCTGGCCGGCAAGCAGAGCGTCGCCGACTTCGCGGGCGAGGCGCCGTTCCTCGACGGTCACACCTATGTGCATCCGGTCGCGCCCGGCTCGACCTACGAGCTCACCGTGCTCGGCGATCTGCACGGCTGCTACTCGTGCCTGAAGGCCGCGCTGATGCAGTCGGACTTCTTCGCCAAGGTCGACGCCTGGAAGGCCAACCCGGCCTTGCCGCACCCCAAGCTGGTGCTGCTCGGCGACTACATCGATCGCGGTCGGTTCTCGTACAACGGCATCCTGCGCACCGTGATGCAGATGTTCGTCGCCGCGCCAGACCACGTCTTCATGCTGCGCGGCAACCACGAGTACTACATCGAGTACAAGGGCCGCATCTACGGCGGCGTGAAGCCGGCCGAGGCGATCAACACGCTGGTCGGACACATGCCGGGCGAGATGTTCGAGGCGTACATGCACTTCTTCGAGGAGCTGCCCAACGTGCTGCTGTTCGATCGCACGATGTTCGTGCACGCCGGCATCCCGCGCGACTCGGCGATGATCGAGAAGTACACCGACCTGTCGTCGCTGAACGATCCCGATCTGCGGTTCCAGATGCTGTGGAGCGACCCGTCGAGCGCCGACTACATCCCCGACGATCTGCAGGCCCAGAACGCGCGCTTCCCGTTCGGTCGCCTGCAGTTCGAGAAGTTCATGAACCGCCTCGGCTGCACCATGCTGGTGCGCGGTCACGAGAAGATCGACGAGGGCTTCCGCGAGGTCTATCCCGCCAACCCGGTCACGCTGATCAACCTGTTCTCGGCGGGCGGCGCCGACAACGCCGACCTGCCCGAGAACTCGAGCTACCGCAGCGTGACGCCCATGGCGTGCACCATCCACGTCGGCGCCGGCACCGCCCGCGTCGCGCCGTGGGTGATCGACTACCGCCGCTTCAACGATCCGACCCGCAACCGCTTTTTTGCGACGGAACCGGAGATCGAGCACAAGGTTGGTTAGAGAACCCGGTGCGTGGTGCGCGCGTGCGCGCCCCGATCGCACGGGGTGACGTCTGCGAGCTCTCCGTCGGCTGATCAGCCGTCGCGCTTGACGAGGAAGTGGGCGTGGGCGCTCGCGACGATCTGGTTGCGATCGTCTTGCCAGGCTTCGACGCGGACGGCGGCGACGCGGCGGCCGAGGCGGGTGACGATGCCGCGGGCGTGGGTGTCGACGGCGCGGGCTGGGCGGAGGTAGTCGACGGTGATGGTGATGGTCTTGGGCAGGAGCGCGGTCTCGGCGGCCCACAGCAGCGAGAAGACGGCGGCGGACTCGAGGAGCGCGCCGAGCGTGCCGCCGTGGAGCGCGGGGATGGCGGGGTTGCCGATCAGGTGATCGGCGTAGCGCATGGTCGTGGTCAGCTCGGCGCCGTCGAGGATCGCCGACAGGCCGAGGAACCGCGCGTAGGGGATCGCGGCGAGGAGCCGGCCGGGATCGGCGGCGGCGCGGGCGTCGGCGATCTGCTCGAGGATGGTCACGCGCCCTCGCGCTTGGTTCCGCCCGCGCTGGTGGCGATGACGAACGTGCCGACCGAGGTCGCGATCGGATCGCTGTCGGCGTCGTGGAACGCGGTGGCGCGGACGAACGCGACGTTCTTGCTCATGTGGTGACAGTGCGCGACCGCGATGACGTCCTTGCCGGGCTCGGCCGGGCGCAGGTAGTCGATGCGCAGATCGAGCGTCGCGATCGGCTGGATCTTGGGCAGCGCCGCGAACACCGCCGCGCCCGAGCAGCCGTCGAGCAGCGCGGTGATCGCGCCGCCGTGGAGGACGCCGGTGTCGGGGTTGCCGACCAGCTTGGCGTCGTAGGGCAGGCGGAAGCGGGCCTGGCGATCGCCGAGGTCCTCGATCACCAGCCCGAGCGCGCGGTTGTGCGGCACGTTCTCGGACAAGGCGCGGTTCCACGCGGCGCGGCGGGCCCGCTTGCGCGCAGCCTCGTCGTCGGCATCGTCGGTGGTCATCGCGGCGATGATAGCAGCGGGTTGCCGGGCGCGAGATCGGCGAGCGTGCCCCAGGTCGCGGTGTGCCAGCGCGCGCGGTGCGCGAGGTAGAGTCCCGCGGCGTCGCGCAGGTAGCGCAGCGCGAGCGGCGACGCCGCGGCGCGATCGTCGTTCTCGTCGGGATCGATCGCGACGTCGTAGAGGTGCTGATCGCCGGCGTAGCCGACGACGAGATGCCACCGGCCGGCGCGCAAGGCGTAGCTCTTGCCGTACTCGCTCGCGACCACCGCGGGCTTGGTCCGCTGGGCCGCGAGCGGCAGCACGCTCTGGCCTTGCATGCGCGGATCGGCGGGCAGGCCGAGCAGGGCGAGGATGGTCGGCGCCAGATCGAGGTTCGACGTCGGGACCGTGACCCGCGCCGCGGCGACGCCGCCGACGACGATCAGCGGCGTCGCGACCAGCTCGCGGTTGAGGCCGTAGGCATGGCCGGCCCGGCCGCCGCGCTCGCCGAGGCCCTCGCCGTGATCGGACGCGATCACGATCGCGGTGCGGTCGAGCAGGCCGGCGGCGGCGAGCCCGTCCTCGAGCGCGCCGTAGCAGCGATCGAAGTAGCTGACCTCGCCGTCGTAGAGCGCGCGCAGCTGATCCCAGTCGGCGGGGCCGAGGCGCAGCGACTTGAGGCGGCCGAGGTGGGCACCGGTGACCTTCTTCTTGAAGGTCGGGCCCCACGGCCCGGCGTGGTAGCGGTCGGTGATGCCGTCGTGAAAGCGGTACGCGACGTGGGGCTCGATCGGCAAGAGCGACACGAAGAAGCGCCGGCCGCGAGCGTCGGCGATCCGCGCCAGGGCGCGCTCGACGATCGGGTGGCAGTCCTTGCCGCTGGCGTAGTACGGCGTCTCGAACGAGTCCCAGGCGCCGACCTGCTTGAAGCGACTCATCGCGAAGTCGTTGTTGCCGATGTACGCGGTGGCGAGGCCGGCGTCGGCGAGCAGCGCCGACACGATCGGCGTGTCGTCACCGAGCGTGCCGTCGTCGCCCGTGATGCCGTGGACGCGCGGGATCTGACCGGTGTGGATGGTCGCGTGGGACGGTGGTGACGACGGCGCCATCGACTGGTTGCGGAGGAAGACCGCACCGCGCGCGGCGGCGGCGGTGAGGCGCGGCGTCTCGACCCGGGTCGGGCCGTAGGCGGCGAGGCGATCGGCGCGCAGGGTGTCGACGACGATCAGGACGACGTTGTCGACGGGCGGCGGCGGCGACGGCGGCGCGGGCGCGGCGCGATCGTCGACCACGCCGATCACCGCGCCGTCCCAGGCGGCGCAGCCGTCGATCGCCTCGAGATCGATCCGCACGACGTCGTCGACCGCGGCGGCCAGCGGGATCGGCGCGGTCAGCGCGGCGGCGGCGCCCTCGTACGCGATGGTGGGCGTGCCGCGCTCGTCGACGACGCGGATCCGGACCGCGGCGGCGCCGGTCGGACGCGCCAGCAGGTGCGCGCCCGCGGGCAGCTCGGCGTAGATCGACACGCGGCGCCAGGTCCCCGCGGTCGCGCACGCCGCGGCGGCGGCGACCGGCGCGAGCTCGAGCGACGCGATCGTGCCGCGGGTCTCGATCATGAGCGCGTGCTCGCCCGCGGTGAGCTTGCCCGCGGCGATCGCGATGCGCGCGGTGTCGCCGTCGACGATCGGCTTGCCGAGCCGCGCGCCGTCGAGCCGCGCCGCCAGCGCGTCGACGCCGCGGCCCCGCACGATCAGCTCCGCGGCGCCGTCGCCGTCCTCGGCGAGCCACGGCACGGTCAGCGTCGCCTTGCCCCTGGCGCGGCGGCCCGCGGCGGTGGCGGCGCCCCACGGCGAGCGATACGCGAGGTCGTACTTGCGCAGGCCCTCGTCGGCGACCGGCACGACCAGGCCGCGATCGTAGACGTGCCAGCGCGGCCGGTTGGCGTCGAGATCGATCCGCGGCGCGGCCGCGAGCACGATCGGCGGCGGTGGCGGTGGCGCGATCGGCGCAGCGGCGCCGGGCTCGGGCGCGGGCGCATTCGGCGACGCGGTGCCGGTGTCGATCGCCGCGGCGGGCGTCGAACTGGTCCGCCCACCGCACGCCGCCGCCGCCGACAGGAGGACGAGCCCGATCGCGATCCGAGAGCGCATGGCGATGGTCGTGCCACGCGCGCCGGTTGCGGGCACGTTTTCAGCCTGCCGCCGCGATCAGTCGGCCGCGGTCATGCAGTGCTCGAGCTGCTTGCGGGCGCGGTGCAACAGCACGGCGACGTGGCCGGGCGTGAGGCCGAGGGCGCGGGCGGTGTCTTCGCCCGACAGCTCCTCGAGGACGCGCAGCGCGACGACGTGGCGGTGGACCTCGGGCAGGCCGGCCATGCAGCCGACCAGCTGCTCGGCGGTGGCGGCGTCGGCGAGGGCCTGATCGGCGCGCGGCGCGCGATCGACCAGATCGCCGTCGTCGAGCGGGCGGTGCGGCGCGGCGCGGTGGCGGCGGCGGCGCAGGTTGCGCGCGGCGTTCTTGACCATCGCGGTGAGCAGGCGCGCGGCGTCGGCGTCGCGGCTGCGCAGCGCGTCGTGATCGGGGCGGCCGAGCAGCGCGCGGAAGCCCTCCTGGACCGCGTCGAGGGCGTCGTCGCCGCGCAGGCCCTCGCGGCGCGCGACCGCGATCAGCCGGCTCGCGTGATCGCGGGCCAGATCGCTCATCCACTCGCTGCAGCAACACGCGGGCGTGATCATCTCGCTCCGGTAGAGGTCGCGACGGGCCTCGAGATTACAGCGCCGTGATCACGCCGCGTCGGGGTGGGCGGCGCGGAACGCGCGCTCGACCTTGGCGGCGACGATGAAGTCGCTGTCGGACAGGCCGTCCACGGTGTGGGTCCACAGCTCGATGCCGACCTTGCCCCACGACACCGTCAGGTCGGGGTGGTGATCCTCGGCGTCGGCCAGGGTGCCGATCGCCTGCACCAGCGCCACCGCCGCCGCGAAGTCGCCGACCTGGTAGCTGCGGCGCAGGCGATCGCCGACCACGCGCCACGGCTCACCCAGCTCGGCGAGCAGCGCCACCGCGGCGTCGGCGGACAGGCGACCGGCCGAGGCCGGGATCGGACGACACGAGCGATCGGCGAGCGCGGTCATGGCGGCAAGCCTAGCAGCCCGACGACGACGGGGTGCTACATCATCGCG